>CAYWGN010000025.1:0-33653 GCA_964457495.1 uncultured Desulfobacula sp. | reverse complement strand
CTGAATAAAATATTCACGGCATAGGGGATGGTATCACTGCCCGTATACTCGGTCTGCCTGAATAAAAATAAAAATATAATAAGGCAGATAAGCTGGGATAATCGCCGTACCTGTTTTAAATAAGGTTTTATCTTCATAAAGATCAGGCTTTTAGAATGCGTATATTGCAGTTATCCAGATCCATCTGTCCCAGTCCTCTTTTATAGGCTTCAACCGTTGATTCAATCTGATTGGGTTTTAATCCAAAAAGGGTTGTGGCATAAGCATCTGCTGCTACAGGATCCACAGACCCGACAATGATATCCAGTTTTTTTACATCGTTTAAATCCCCACCCTGGGGACCGTTCCTAACGATCACCCGGGTGGCATCCACAATGGTGAGCTCAGGTTTGATGACCATGTTCAAATCTGCAAGCTTTGCTCCAATTTTATAATGAATTTTGCCCCGCCGGCCACCGATAACGCCCATGACATTTTTAAGCCCGATGCTCAAACCGGACAGGCTGTGGTGTTTGGCAACTGGCACATTGATATAGCAATCTGCTTCAAGGGCATCTTTATAAAAAGACCATTCCTTTAATGCTTTCCCATTTTTGATATTTACAGATACAAATTTTCTGTCATCAATATACTCAAGCCGGAGTCGTTTATCCTGGATCTCTTTTACTGCTGACTTAATGCCGCTGTTATTGTAACACCTTCGCTCTTCATTACATGTTCTGTCAAAAACAAACACCTTTGATGCCCCGGCTTCAAGACAAAGCATTGCAAGTTCTTTTACAACCATGGGATGAGTATTTGCACCCTGCTCAACATTTCTGTCCCACCCGATATTGGGTTTAATCACCACTTTATCCCCTTTTTTGACAAAGGCCTGTATCCCGCCCAGGGACTGAACAACTTGTCGTACCATATGGGGATAATCATCCCCTTTTGCCACAATAATATCTGGTTTTATCAGAGGAGAGGCAAACAATTTTGGGGTAAGATTAAACACAGGAGGCGTTATAATGAAGCCACCAGACCACAAAGAAACCTGTTTTAAAAATTTACGTCTGTCCATTTTCCCCCTTTCTATCGTCAGCTAAACCTTAAAAATATGAATCGCATGTTTTCAATCTTTAACAAGACTTACCAATTTAAAATTCAAATAAACAATGGGTTCTGGATAAAGTCAATTGATTTTTAAATCTGTTTTTATTATACCGTTGAAACGATGAATTTTTAGGGAGATGGATATGATTAAAATATTAATGGTTGGAATAGGCGGCTTTGCAGGATCTATCTGCCGGTATATTATCAGTGATTTATCTCACAGGCTGTTTAATGATCCTTTTTTCCCCTATGGAACAATTACAGTCAATGTAATCGGCTGTCTTTTAATCGGCCTGTTGGGCGGCTTATCTGAAACAAGGCAAATATTCGCCCCTGAAATTCGTGCTTTGATTCTTATCGGATTTTTGGGAGGAGCAACTGTTACAAAAGGCATTTTAGGTTTCGGAGCGCATTCAAGGATTCATACTACAAAGATTCTAAGGCTTTCAGAAGATATGCCCATGGTCATTGAAATTATCGATACCTTAAAAAAAATAGATGACTTTATGCCAATCATTGATCGAACCATTACAGAGGGTCTTGTCATTGTTGAAGAAATCAGCATTCGGTTTTATCGGACACGATAGGTATAGTTTTTATAAATTCTTGAAATGATTTGCTGTCAACTGTATAAAGGTATAGCAAATGACTGATTTTACAGGACACGATATATGAATGATAAAAACAGGCAAACACATCTTTTTTCAGCACAAGTTTATTATGAAGACACAGACCACTCAGGGGTTGTCTACCATGCAAACTATTTAAAATTCTTTGAACGGGCAAGAGAAGATATTATTGGAATCAACAAACTTTCCGACATGTGGCATGAGCAGGGAATCGGTTTTGCCGTATATAAAGTAAGCTTAGGCTTTCACGATGGAGCAGTTTTCGGAGATCTTCTTAACATCAAAACAACATGGGAAAAACAAGGTGATTACAGGGTCGTTTTTTTCCAGGAAGCCTGGAGGCCGGAAGCAACAAAACCGGCTGTTACCTGTACTCTGGAACTTGTCTGCCTGGGGCCGAACAAGAAATTGATACCAATTCCAGATCTGGACTTTCTCATTTAATAAGAATATTGGCAATCACCCATTGTTCTGGTATATCTGACCAAAGTTATGCTGAAATATTTATTATGCTTGGAGTAAAATATCGGATACATCAATAAAAATATTCTAACTGCTGTTGTTGCTGAAGAAAATGGAAACATTTTCGATTTGGAAGGCTATGGTGCCGTGGGCATGTCTGGTAACACACCTTTTGTGTTGAAAAAGGACAAGACCGTGCCCATGCCCCATGGCAGTGAACTGATGATGCTGCCCCAAAGAAGGCCCATTGTCTATAATATTGCAAAAGACAAGTTTGAAATCCTTGAACAGAATCCATTTAATCTGGATGAAAAGATATTTCCAGTTGCAGTGTTTAATTCACCAGGATATGTGAACCGACATTTTTGTGCCTATGATGATGAGGGCATCAAAGATTATCTGCCATTGTTCTCCTATGGTGCAGTAGGATTTGGAAAAAATAATTTCAAGTCAGCAGCCATTCTTGTGGACAAAGAACCCCGCCAGGATCTAAGGCAGATGCCCCATAAAAGTATTATCAAGGGTGTCAAGCAGATGCAAAAAAAATATCCAGATAATAGCCTGATCCGACATCTTGAAACCTGTGCTTTACAATATGGCTGTCCTGCCGGAAAAAATTTTTTTCTTAAACGGTATGAAGCCCCGCTTCCCACATCAATGATATGCAATGCCAATTGTCTTGGGTGTATCTCCCTTCAAACTCAAAACAATCTGTGTGCCTGCCAGGAAAGAATCAGTTTTACACCTAGCTCTGAAGAGATTGCCCAGGTATCCCTTGAGCATATTTTTCATGTTAAAAAGGCCGTGGTCAGTTTTGGCCAGGGGTGTGAAGGTGAGCCCTTAACAGCTTTTAAGGCCCTGGAGCCTGCCATAAGACTTATCCGGGCAAAAACAGACAAAGGCACCATCAACCTGAACACAAATGCCAGCCTTCCTGAGTATGTTGAACAGCTCTGCAGTGCCGGGCTTGATTCCATGCGGGTCAGTTTAAATTCTGTAAGAGAGAATTGCTATAATGCCTATTTTCGACCCAGATCCTATAAATTTTCAGATGTCCTTAAAAGTATTCAGGCGGCAAAACTTCAGGGTAAATTTGTCTCCATCAATTACCTTAATTGTCCTGGATTTACAGATTCCCAAAAAGAATTTACAGCGTTAAAAGAATTTATTGCAACAAATCAAATTGATATGATCCAATGGCGCAACTTAAATTTTGATCTTAAAAAATATTGCGCTCTTATGTCAAAAATAGAAGATTATGGCAGGCCTTTAGGGATGGGAACCATAATTAAGGAGTTGAGCCTCCATTTTCCCAATTTGATTCATGGATATTTTAATCCGCCCTTATTTTAATCCAAGCTATTTATTCCAAATTTGAATCTTCAACATAAATTTTTGAAAAGATATCATTAAGATAAACAGCGGGTCTCCTCCCCGTGGGGTGTTCCGACGTAATATGTTCTGCATAATGTGTTTACTAAACCCATTTGTTCCACTGTATTACACTCCACATTAAGCAATTGAGGGTTTGCAACCATAATGGCCAAGCATTATGCCCTTGATAGAGCAACATAGGTGGATGTCAAGCAAGTTGTCGCCTTTTCCTAAAATAATTTCACCTTGATTAAATTAATTCTTAATTTGTGTCCATGATATAGGTTTCACACAGAGATCTTTCCGACTATCAGGTGCGTTTGATAAATGAAACTTAAGGATACTATTTGAATGGTTGAATATTTAAAAAGTTATGAATTGTTGCAAGAAGTCATAACTTTTTAGCTGATCGAAATTTAAAAGATACCCATTAAATTTGATGAAGCAAAAACATTGCCAAACCAAGATACTGATGAAGGTTTTTTTCTCCAATTAAGAATATTCCAGCATATCCTTCCTGATTAAATTAGATTTTGACCAAAGTTGATTTATTGAAATACCTTTACAGGCATTAAAAATATTGATAGGGAATTCTTGAACCAGATTTTTTATTAATCTGGTCGGATATCATTCAAATTTATAAGATAAACAGATATGTATAATTACTTGTGAAAAATCCAAATTTTTCACATTCAGTTGGTATAGGATTATATAAAAATCAAACAGTCGTTTATCAGAAAATGTTAGAGAATAAAATGTATAAATGTTCATTTACAATTGATCAGAATGTTATTTTTAAAGAGGCTCTACCAAAAAAAGGTATTGTTAGTTCAAATCCAGAACGATCGCTTAGATTATCTAATAGTCTATTAGACAATCCAACTGTCGAAATACAGTCGTGGGGAGTTGGAATAATTACTGGAAATATTAAGAACGGTCATGCAAATGAAGAATTTTTCTTTGCCTATGTTCCAATGGGTGCAAGTGGTTCAGCGCACGCATTTCATGAAATTTTTGCTGCTGGGGCAGAGGAGGTAATTCGTTTTGGAAGCAATGATGTTTGGGTAAAAGAAAAAGATATGAGCTCGTTGGTGTTAGTTTCTGAATCTAAAGGTTTAAGAGGTATATCTTGGGATCATGGATATGATGAAAAGGATGTGGATACGTCCCTGTTTCCAGATGATGAGTTAAATTATCGCATTATAGAAAGCTGTAATAGAAGTGATTTTTTATATTCTGAGCGAGTCTGTTTCAATGTTGATGACTATCACGCATATCTATACCCAGATAAAATGGAAAACTTCTCCAGAATTCAGAGTCGGCTTGAAATGTATAATAAATATGCTCCATACTGCAGGGATATGGAAACGGCATCTCTTTTTTTAAAAGCACGGCAGTTTGGTAAAAAATCTGCAAGTGTTCTCCAAAATGTATTTAAGCAAAAGAAGGAATCTCCATATGAGGGGAGTACAGGAGACCATGCCAAAGAAAATGAAATTAGGATTGCACAAATAGTCATAAATGCTTTAATCGGGTAGCCGGGGGTTTTAATCCCCCAGCCCCCACAACACCGCGCATGCGGGCCCGCACAGGGCGTTTCATCAAGAGCTCTTGTTTTTTTCTTATATTGTTGCTCTTTTTCCTTTGCGTCTTTGATATATTTTTTATCTGGAGCATTCCTGCAACCAGCTATGCAGTCTTCTTTCCACTACTTAAGTTGTGCCGGGTATATGCCATGTTTTCTGCAAAATTCACTCTTCTCAGCTTCACTCATTGGCGCTGACAGTTAGCAATACTGTTTCAAATCTCTTTTCCGCTGACCATAGCTTTTCCCGTTTCTTTTGACCCATTATTTCCCCATTTTTCTTTTTGTGATTTCTAACCCAGGTTGCTACTGTCGAGCCCGGGATGCTTGCTTCTCTGGCAAAGCTTACTACAGTTCGACCTGGATTGAAAAAGATTTTTTGCAGCATTGATTCTTTAAACTCCGGTGAATATTCTGTGATCATGTGACCTCTCTATCGCCCTATCAAATTGTAAACTTTTTTGTTTAATTGAGGTGACAACTATCCTGACACGTAGGGCTATCGGCAAGCTGTAAATGGTCAGTGTTAAAATTCAATTATATTTCCAGATAATCTTAATCAAATCGATATTTCCAGATTGTTTCTTATAAATTATGATTTGTGGATGAAATCAACCCATAGATCTTAAAATCATTTTTGATAAACCGATCCTGCTGTTAACGGACTATTTCATCAATCAAAAGGTGTAGTAAACTTTTTACAGAAACAATTAAATCCTCGTTTCCAAAAATAGTTTTATATTTTTCGGATCAAAGGATGAGCACTCGCAACTAAATGTTTCTGGAACAGTTTATTTCTGGAAATCGGTTCCATTAATTTGTGTTAATGATTTTTGTCACCTTTTTGTCCACCTTCCTTGCGTTTGCTTTTTTTATTTGGGAGGTTTTTTATGGGGGATAATATAACGGCGTACCTGCTCCAGTGTTGCTGAAAATCCTTAGTATAAATGGAGACTATTTAAATCGGCATGATTTGTTTTTAAAAAAGTGTCACCTGAATATTTAAATAGATGTGTTCAGAGAAAGCGAAATGTAAGGTTTAAGGGAGCTCACTTTTGATGGGGAAACTTGAAGATTATATTTGATGAAAATTTTTTTCAAAAAATACTTGACAGTGGAAATTTTTTTCATTAATAATTATACAACTTTTTTAAAAAATTGAACCCAAGTGGGAGAATCACTGTGAGTCAAGAAAAAGTAATGGGCGTCAGACCACAATGTCTTATCAAAATGGATTCACTGCTGCGCAACATGAACGAGGCGGCCGAAAGAGTCGCACAGTTCATCCTGAAAAATCCGCATCTGGTAATAGGAATGAGCATTTCCGAAGTGGCAGAACAAAGTGGTGTGAGCGAATCCACAGTATTCAGGCTCTGCCGGAATCTTGATTTTGGTGGATTTCGACAATTCAAGACCGCACTAACGCATGACATGGCGATTGCGCCTCAAAAAAAGCATGATCCCGTATACGAGAGCGACGATGCCAGGAGCATCGCGGAAAAGGTTGTCAAAATCACCTCCCGGTCACTTGAGGAGACACTGCAGACCCTGGATTATGATGAATTGGAAAAGGCTTACAATGCTATTTTAAACGCCCGAAAGGTCCTGGTGGTTGCCATATCCGTGTCGCGAAGCCTGGCAGATATAGCCGCGGACAAGCTGAGCTTTTTCGGAATAGATGCACAAGCGTGTAAGGACGGGATTCTTCAAGGCATGAGAGCAGCGTTGCTGACCCAAAACGATGTGGTGTTAAGTTTTTCCCGCTCCGGGGACAGCCGTGACATTATCGAAACAGTCAAGGCCGCAAAGAACAAAGGCGCCACCACCATCGGTATAACCAATAGCCCTCGATCCTATTTCGCAAAAATCGTGGATATCTGCATAGTGGTGAGTTCCTGGGATGAACGGTTTCATGACGACTTGCTGTCTTCAAGGTTTGAACACATGATCGTCGTTGACATCCTTTACAATATGTTAGCCGTTCGGAACAGTGATAGGGCTG
The DNA here is from genome assembly GCA_964457495.1 of uncultured Desulfobacula sp. Lineage (GTDB taxonomy): Bacteria > Desulfobacterota > Desulfobacteria > Desulfobacterales > Desulfobacteraceae > Desulfobacula. The sequence goes on along the minus strand of CAYWGN010000025.1, from coordinate 26,506 downwards.
AAGCTTACCATCGTGCTGTATATGATGAAGCGATTTCCAAACAGTATTAACAAGTTCCCTGCAGCTCTCTGTAGGGAACTTTCATCGGCAGTGAAATATAGGCTGGGTCTGGTGGATAACAAATTATACGGGCCTTTGTCTGTAAGGTTGAAGAAAACAGAAAGCAGAACAACGTAATCTATTTTTTCAACCATTGAGGCAAAGGAAAATTTCACAACACTATAAAAAGGAAGGTAAAAATGTTAAGAAACAAGATTAGTTGTGCAGGGTTAATGATTCTTTTTTTTGGGCTGATGCTGGTGTCCCCAGTGATGGCCGGTGACAATGGGACAATCGGCATTGCCTCAAGTTCTGAAGACAATCCTTATTATCAGACGCTTACTGCCAATGCCAAAAAAGCTTTTGAAGATGCTGGATTCAAAGTGATTGTGGCCGATGCCCAGGCCAAGGTGGATAAGCAGGCCAACGACGTGGACAATTTCATTGCCATGGGGGTAAAGGGTATACTGTTGACCCCTATTGACAGCTATGCTTTAAGTTCTGCAGTTCGCAGGGCAGATGATGCTGGGATACCGCTGGTATGCGCTGACAGCGCAGTCTATAATGCCCCTTATGCCTCCCAGGTCGAATCGGACAACTATTCAGCCGGATACGTTGTGGGAGAGTATTTTGTCAAGTATTTTCAAAAAATTGCCGAAAAAGGCGCAGATAAAGGGCCCTTTAATGTTGTAGCCGGTCTTTACAGCCAGCTCAATGCCTGTCGAGACAGGCAGGATGGGTTTGAAAACGCCATCTCAAAGGGGCCCAAAGGGTTGATCAAAATCCTCAAAAAAACCGAAATCAAATATCACAATGAGGAGGCCGGCTACGAGATGGGATCCAATTTTCTAGTGGCCTATCCTGAAGTGGACGCCATTTTCTACGGATGCAACGATCTGGCCGCCCTCGGAACTCTGAAGGCCATCGAGGAAACAGGAAGAAAGGACGTGATCGTGGCTGGTGTGGATGGACAGGTCCCGGCGGTTAATGCCATCAACCAAAATACTGCTTTCAAGGTTACCGGCGCCCAGTATCCCCAGGTGACTGGATATGTGGCTGGGCTGACTCTCGTGGAAGTCATCGCGGGCAAGCCGGTCAAGAACTACATAAAGGTAGCCTGTCACGCCATTCATCTTCCTTTTCAACCCTTTGAACAGGATCCGAAGGAGTTTGTGAAAGCTGGAAGCGCCATCTCGCGTGCTGTGAATGTGCAGTACCCATTAACTGAAAAGACTGTTGTGCCTTAGTTAGACAGTTTCAGGTGTTGAGTGCTGCACTTTTGCCTTCGGCGGTGTGCAGCACCCTTCAGGGGATCAAACAATACCAGAGGTAATGAACAATGACTGAAAATGAAAGACCCATTCTGGAATTCAACGATGTGACCAAGATATACCCGGGTACAATTGCCCTTAAAGACTGTTCCATGTCAGTTAAGCGGGGGGAAGTAATGGGCCTGGTAGGAAAAAATGGAGCCGGAAAGAGTACCCTTCTCAAAATTCTCACCGGCGCCATTGAAGCCACAAAAGGAAGTATTCTTCTCAACGGAAACCGACTCAAGGGAGATCCGAACGAAATCCGCCAAATGGGGATCAGTATGGTTTACCAATCCCTTAACCTGCCCCCCCATCTTACAGTGGAGGAATACATTTTCCTTGGAAGAGAGATTGTAAAAGGTGGCAAATGGATCAAGATGATTCATCACGAAAAACAGAAAAAAAAGATCCGGGAATTGATGGATTCCATCGGCATCGACATAGACCTTGATGCAAGGATCTATTCTCTCAAAATTGACATACGACAGATGGTTGCCATCATTCGGGCTTCGTCCCTGAACGCAAAGGTCATTGCCCTGGATGAGCCCACCTCATCGCTTTCAAGAGGGGAGACGGAGAAGCTTTTCAGCATAATCAGACGATTCAAAAAACTGGGCATCTCCTTTATATTTGTATCTCATCACCTTGATGAGGTCTTTGAAATTACAGACAGGATAGCAGTTATTAGGGACGGCAAACTTCAGGGTGTGAGAAACACATCAGAGGTTACCATGCGCGATCTCACGGCGTTGATGCTGGGGAAAAGGGCCGTGGAGGAACACGAAAGGATCATCGCTATCGAAACAAAGAATGTGGCAGTGGCGGATTCTTCCAAAAAAGTGCTTTTGAGGGTTTCCAACCTATCTAAGGAAGGGGCTTTTTCCGGGATATCCTTTGACCTCTGTGAAAAGGATATTCTGGGCGTTGCCGGTCTGATGGGCTCAGGCAAGAGCGAGCTGGCCGAGGCTCTTTTTGGGTCTACCTCCTTGGATTCCGGTGAAATTTTTCTCCACGGGGAAAAAAAACAATTCCATTCCCCGGCCCAGGCCATTCGAAACGATGTGGTTTATCTGCCCCCGGATCGCATCGGCGAGGGGATCTTTGAAACCATGTCCGTGGGGGAGAACATTATCATCGAAAACCTCTCCAAAGTATCCCGAAAAGGGATAACCAGCAGGAAGAGGCAGATGGATATCGGAAACAGATACATCCATGCTTTCAAAATCAAAACCAATGGCTACAATCAACCGATCACAGACCTGAGCGGTGGCAATCAGCAAAAAGCACTCTTTGCCAGGTTGCTCAACACCAATTGTAACATCCTGATCCTCAACGAGCCCACCCAGGGAATTGATGTGATGATCAAAGAAGAAATATACGCATTGATGATTGATTTTGTCAATGCTGCTCCAAACCGGGCGATTATCATGATTTCTGGCGAGGTGCCCGAAATCATCTCCGTGAGCAGCAGGGTGTTGGTCATGAAAAACGGCGAACTGGCCGGGATCATCCCGCGGGAAAAAGCCACAGAGTCGATTATCTTGAATACAATGATTTAGGCGGCCTGAAGATCATCGATCTTAGGATAGTTGATTTCAGGAAAATCCTATAAAGGAATCTTTAAAATTATGGGAACAAAAAACATGACAGACAACCAGATTGCATATGCCGACATCTCCAAGACAAAGGAGAGGTCGATTGTTAACAAATTAAAGAAATTAGTCATGGACAATCCCGCCTTTTTTGCGCTCATTGTCCTATTTATATTTTTTTCTATAGTAAGTCCACGGTTCTGCAGTATTTACAATTGCCGAAATATACTGACACAGATATCGGTCATCGCCATCATCGGATTCGGCATGACATTTGTGATCACAGCTGGAGAAATCGACCTCTCCGTGGGATCGGTCCTGTGCTTTTCAGGCATGATTTTTATGGGCCTCTCCGTTATGGGAGTCCCGGTCATCCTAGGATTTTTGATCACACTCCTCCTGGGTGCCGTAATCGGGCTCATCATTGGCGTGGCCGTGACTTATTTCAAGATCCCTTCCTTCATCGTCACCCTTGCCGCAATGTCGATTTTCAGGGGTGCCTCGCTTTTGCTCATGGGCGGAACGACCATTTCTCAAGGCATACAGCCCTCTTATTTCTGGTTTGGCCAATACAAGGTGGTCGGGATCCCGGTGCCGGTCATTATACTGTTTGTCGTCTTTATCCTCATGACCTTTCTTTTTAAAAATACCGTTTTTGGTCTTTATACACGCGCCGTGGGCAGTAACGCTGAATCCTCCCGGCTGGCCGGTATTTCTCCTGCCAGGGTGAAAACCTGGATTTTTATTCTGATCGGTGTCTGTTCGGCTCTCGCCGGGATCATCACTGCTTCCCGACTCGGGATAGGCACCCCCACCCTGGGGTTCATGAAAGAAATGGACGCCATTACAGCGGTCGTCCTGGGCGGGACCCATTTTAGCGGAGGCATCGGAACCATTCCTGGAACCCTTGTAGGCGCTTTGGTAGTAGCGGTTCTATCCAATGGCATGACCCTGCTGGGCATTTCTTCTTACTGGCAACAGGTCATACTGGGACTGGTGCTGGTGGCAGCCTTGGCCATGAACCGGTTCAAAAAATAGTTTCATAAATGCCGGATAATAGTACGACACATGTATCCGGCAGCAGAAGAATACAATGGACATATTCCATAATCATCAAAAATTAAGAAGAGACAAGAAAGGAGGTCGCGTTTTAAAAGCTAAAGAAAAATCAATGATCCCAAAAAAGATCATCAATAAAAAAATTATAACAATAACAAAACTATAACAATAACAAAACTAAATAAGGAGTCATAAAATGACAGCATACAGAAGACAGCTTTATTCCATCTCTGAGAACCTGAACCGGGATGATTTTATTTTTGCCAAATACATTGTGGGTTCGGAAACCGGTGATTATATGATGCTTGCAGCTGAGATCGGCGTAGAGCAAACCACGGGAACGTGGGAAAAGGTTCCCGGGGAAACGGATGAACTCGTAGAACGTCATGGGGCAAAGGTTGTGTCTGCCTTCGAGATCCCGGACTACACTTTCACAAAGTCCGACGGTATGCGCTATTTCTTCATGGAAGTAGCCTACCCGATTATCAATTATACTCATCAGATTCCCATGATGCTCACTTCAGTCCTCGGCAATATTTCCATGATGGGAAATCTCAAATTGATGGACCTGGAATTTCCCAAAAGCTGGGTAGACCAATTTCCAGGACCTAAGTTCGGACCGGAAGGCGTCCGAAAACTCCTGAACGTTCATGGCCGACCCTTGACCAACAACATGATCAAGCCCTGTTTAGGGCTATCCCCGGAAAAGACGGCGGATCTCTTCTACGAGGTCGCGGTTGGAGGGATTGACATCATCAAGGATGACGAGTTGATCGCCAACGCTCCCTATTCGTTGATCAAGGACCGTGTCAAAGCGTGTATGGCGGCTGAGAAAAGGGCTTTTGAAGAAACCGGTGAGCGTACCATGTATGTAGTGAACGTTACCGATTCACCCAGCAAAATGCTTGATAATGCCAAGGCTGCTATCGAAGGGGGCGCCACCTGCCTGCTCGTAAATCATCTGACCGCAGGAATGGGCATGCTTCAGGAGTTGGCTGAGAACCCAGAGATCAACGTTCCCTTGATGAGTCATCCCAATTTCGTAGGGGCCATGTCCTGGTCCGAGTTATCGGGGATGAGTGCCCACCTGACACTAGGAAAACTTCCCAGGCTCTGTGGTGCAGACATAGCCGTCTACCCCACAGCCCACGGTAAAATCCCCCACAACATGGAGAGCTATATGAAAGTGAGTCTCAGCCTCCAGGAGCCCATGGCCGATATTAAAGCGAGTATGCCCCTGGCAGGTGGGGGAGTGCATCCTGGAATGACCAAAGTTCTCATGGATGAACTTGGAAACGAACAGGTCCTCGGCTGCGGTGCCGGCGTCCATGCCCATCCCATGGGACCCCGCGCGGGCGCCATGGCCATGCGTCAATCTATTGATGCCGTCCTTGCCGGCAAGGATCTCAGAGAGGCAGGCAAGGAGTATAAAGAACTTCAGTCTGCTATTGATCGATGGGGCGTTTCCGGAGAAAAGGAAATCTTTGGTTTGAGAAAGTAATGAACAAATGAGTTGAACCCATCAATGTATGAGACCTCCCAGAGGCCTCATACCTTGATGTTATAAAAAGTCGAATTTTTCGAACAAGAGGAGCAGGTGATGATCAAACTGATTTCTTTGGATGTGGATGGCACGCTCCTGGACCGGAAAGGGCATCTGCCCCCCGAGAACAAGGCTGCCCTGACAATGGCGTCGGATCAGGGTGTCCATATTATCTTGAATACGGGAAAACCCCTGAAGGCAGTCGAGTACTTGGCTGAGATGATGAATTTCAAGCACCCTGTCATTGCCGTTGGAGGGGCATTGATCGTGAAAAAGGACGTGGGTGACAATTGGAGAATCCTCGAGCGAACACCTCTTCCTGAAAAGTCATTAGAGGCCTTTTCCCCGATCCTTGTTGACACGACCCTTACAGTGATTCTTCTCTCCACTTGGCAAACATATATCTATTACGGGGATAGGGACGTTGCCTGTCATTCCAGCATGGTTCACTGGCTCAAAACCAACAGTATGGAAGATTATACAACCTTGAACCGAAATGAGTTTCTTAACGGGAAGGGGATGGAGATGCCCATCCTGAATTTGGCGCTCCACAGCGAAGAGGACGGGGACAGGGAATTAGGTCAGGTGTATAAAAACTTATCCGCGATCGCCAAGCCGGACATCATGATGGACTATTCCAATGCCGGCACAGTGAACATCGTTCCTGCCCGCGCCGGAAAGAAAACGGCATTAGAATTTTTGTGCCGGGAACTCGGTGTCGCCCGACATGAGGTCATGGCCATGGGGGATTACGACACGGACTTGGAGGTGGTGAACTGGGCCGGAGTGGGAGCTATCATGGACAACGCACCTGCCAGTGTTAAGGACAGAGCCCCGATGATCGCCCCGTCCAATGACCAATGCGGGGTGGCGAAGATGATCGAAAAATACGTGCTTCAAAAAAAGAACTTGATCCAGGACCAAGTAGTTCGGGACCAAGGATAAGGGGATTAAAGTCAAACAAATCAGGAGGTGAACAATGTCTAAAACCTATCTTATTGGTGTGGATATCGGAACGACGGGAACCAAAACAGGCGTTTTTGATGAAAATGGCGTACTTGCTGCAGAGGCGTATGAGGAATCAAAACTCTATTACCCTAAACCGAGTTTTGTAGAGCAGGATCCAGAGGAAATTTATGGTTCTGTAATTCGTACAATCAAAGAATGCTTAGAAAAAGGCAACATAGATGCAGGGTCCGTAGCATGCATCTCCATAGACAGCCAGCAGGCAGGAGTCAGCACAATTGATAAGGACTGGGGAACGCCCACTGTTTACGATTCCTGGCTTGACTCAAGATGTGGCGCTTATCTTCCGCAACTCAAAAAGAATGAGGAAAAAATCATATCCTTGTCCGGTGGTCCGCCTACTTTCTCCCATGGTGCAAAAATACTTTGGTGGATGAATGAACACCCTGAGGTGTACAAGAATATCTTTAAATTCGTGCAGCCCGGCGGATATGTGGCAGGTCGTATGGCAGGTCTCAAGGCCGAAGACGCTTTTATTGATAAAACTTATCTCAATTACAGCGTATTCAGTGACACTAAGAATGGAGTATGGTCTGATGAATTGCTTGGATTATACGATGTGGACAAGGCAAAACTACCTCGCATTGTAGATTCATGTGACATTATAGGTCATGTAAACGATGAGACTGCCCGGATTACCGGCCTTATGTCCGGAACTCCCATCGCTGCCGGATGTGGAGATTGTGTTGCAAGTATGCTGGGCGCAGGAATGGTCAGGCCTGGCATGGTTGTTGATGTTTCCGGAACTGCTTCTCTGTTTAATGTATGCATTGATCGCTTTGTTACCGATGTAAAAGAAAAAACCCTTTTCACATGCCCCCATGTCATCCCTGGTTTATATTTTACAGAGGCTTATATTGCTGGCGGCGGGCTGAACCTGAGATGGTTTCGGGATGAGATGGTCGCATATGAAAAAAAGGAATCTGATGCAATTGGCGAGGATATTTATGAGCGCCTGAACCAAATGGCATCAAAGGTTCCGCTTGGATCGGAAAAGCTGCTCTTTCTTCCGCATTTCTCCGGCCGGACGTGTCCCAATGACCCACATACCCATGGTGCTCTTTTAGGGTTGACCTGGACCCATACAAAGGCCCATATATACCGTTCCATGTTAGAAGCCGTCGGGTACGAGTATGCATATTATCTTGATATTACAAGGAAATTGCTTCCGGATCTCGAAGTGACAGCCGCTTTCAATATCGCTGGTGGTGCCCGTAGCAATCTCTGGCGGCAGATAAAAGCTGATATTTTAGGTATACCCTATTCAAATAGAAATAAAACAGAGTTTGGGATTTTGGGCGGGGCGATCATTGCCGGTCATGCCGTGGGTGTGTTTAACGACATTGCCGAAACAGCCGAGCGGTTTGTTTCTACCACAAGCACTATTGACCCTGACATGAACGCCCACAAACAATATCAACCGTTTGTCAAGGAATACCAGAATCTACTCAAACAGACAAAACCGATTTTTGATTCCATGGCCACGTTTTAGGCAGCCAGAAAAATTTATAGAATAATTAAACTTATGAATTAATCAAAGATCCCGATATTGTAATGAATAAATTATTAAATTTTGGATTTGTAGGCACCGGCATGATCGCTAATGTGATCGCTAAAGCAATCAAAGGCTGTGAAGATGCTAATTTAGTAGCTGTGGCAAGCCGCAGAAAAGAATCTGCTGATGCGTTTGCGCAAATTCATGGTGTCAAGACAGTATTCGACCACTGGGAGCAGTTGGTAGCCAGTGACATGATTGATGCAGTGTACATATGTACCCCAACTTCTGTTCGAGAGACTGTGGCGATTGAGGCCGCAAAGAATAAAAAGCATGTTCTGGCTGAAAAACCGTTTGCAAGCCTCGGTTCTGTCCAACGTATTGTTGATGAGACAAAGAAAAACAAAGTAGCGTTCATGGATGCTACCCATTTCGTTCATCATCCCCGTACAAAAAAATTACAAGCAGATATAAATGATAAAATTGGTATGGTTAAAGCAATTCGAACCTGTTTCTTTTTTCCATCCATGGACCGAGCTAATATCCGGTTCGATAAAAAGAAAGAGCCGACAGGCGCAATTGGCGATATGGCTTGGTATTCAATGCGAGCCATCACTGAATACATGAAAGATCTAGCAGAGCTGAAGGATTTGAAAGCGGCTGTAGAACGGGACGATGAAACCGGAGCGATCATACGAGGTGCAGGCGTGGCAATTTTTGAAGATGGAAAAACCTCAACCTTTGATTTTGGTTATAACGCGGGCGTATGCTTAATGGATTTGGATATACTCGGAACGCACGGCATGGTGCATATGGATGATTTTGTTTTAGATTGGGCTCATGGATTTGTTTTTGATAACCCTGAATTCAAAGTGGGTTATACTATACGGGAAAAAATGATGACACCGAATCAATTTAAATATGTTTCTATTCAAAATAAATTACCTCAAACAGTCCATATGATTCAAGATTTTGTTGCATTGACAAAAAACTCAATGGGAAAAGCAGTTGCGCAAAGCATAAATATTACTCTCCAAACTCAAAACTTATTGGATCACCTTTGGGTCGATGTGAAATGATTACTTTTCAATAGAAATTAAAAGGTCGTTAATAAAAACAAATTCGGCAGTGTAGCTGATCGCAGACTATTTGCTGTGTAATTGAATGGTGTGAAACAACATGGAACTACTTATAACAAAACTGATACCTCTGATTGTCATTCTTGGAATTGGCATCTTATTACAAAAGATAAAAACTTTTACCGATGAAATCGTTACAGGGCTAAAATATATCATAATCAACATTTCTCTGCCTGCCGTATTATTTACTACCTTTATTAAGGCACCATTAAAGCCTGAGTATGCGGTTTTGTTTGTGTTAATGTTTTTGTTTTGCAGTGTACTCTATGGGTTTGGCAGACTATATCAAAAAGCCCTGAAACTGAAGTACACGGGCGAGTTCTTTACCGGATTTGAATTTGGTATGGTTGGGGTTGCTCTGTTTACCTCTCTTTGGGGAGTGGATCGATTGGCTGTAGTGGTGCTTATTGCCCTTGGTCATGAGATATTCATATGGTTTGTTTATATACCGATGCTGGAATATAAAAACACTGGACATATTAAAATTAAAAAATACCTCCAATCCTTTATTACCACACCAATAATTATTGCCATTATATCTGGTATAACAGTAAACATATTCAATCTATACCCGATTATAGAAGGTTTTATTGTGGGACAGGGGTTTATTGCTACGCTTTCTATGCTGGTTCCCATAACTGGTCCACTTATTTTGATTGTTGTGGGTTATTCCATAAGGCTCGGTAATATTAAATGGAACCAGACTTTGGTATTTGTGGGGATCAGATTAGTGACAGTTTTGATTGTTGGCACAGGCATATATTATGCCATCACCGCAATAACAACAGAGATCGATTCCGAGTTTGGTATACTGTTTTTTGGGTTTATTTTGCTACCGCCTCCTTTTATATTCCCCTTGTTTATTGAGAAGAATCAAGAAGAATTAACCTTTTTTAGTAATGCTGTAAGCATATATACCTTGCTCTCTTTTTTGGGATTTATAGTTTTAATGCTTTTGTAATGAATGATAAAACACAATTGACATCTTTTCTATCAGTCATAATTGCAATATGAAAATTGAACTCAACAGAGGGCTTTCGGTGTCCTTCCACAATTTGTGTTTTATCATTCATTACAACAATATCATCCACCTGGATTTCAGGGTAATTCATTCCACTGGGCTTTATATAAACCAGATTTGTTTCCGGATCTCTAATACTCAGATTTCCCCACGTTCCAACTGTTAAGCCCTTATTATACAGTCTCATTCCCCGTCTACTATGGACTGTTTTAACTCTTTTTTGACTATTGGCAAACCATTTATTCCTGTTTAAAATTGATGTTATTTTTTTTATAAAATCAAAAGATTTCATATTTAACAGACTAAAGCAACACTTTTATGTTACCATAAAATTTACATCTTGTCTGCGTGCAGGGGCTGGCTAATAGGCCATAGGAAAGTGGGTTAAGGAAGGGTTATTCACATTCTCTGCCGCTGAAATTTTCGCTGCGCTATCCGCTCCAACAAAGTTTGTGCTGCTGGATTCCGGTGTATCAATTTGTTAGCTATTGCATATTGTTAAATATCTATGAACAACTTCTTTAATACCGTATTCAATACATTCGGTAGTTAAAACATGACCTATTGAAACTTCCAATATTCCTTCTATTTTTAGAAACCAAGGTAAGTTATTTAAATCAAGATCATGACCGGCATTTACGCCAATACCATGCAAATTTGCTTGAGCGGCGGCTGCTTTATATTGATTAAAAACAAAATCTTGTTTATCAGTCTTAAATGAGGATGCGAATAATTCTGTATAGAGTTCGACTCGGTCAACTCCTAATTTAGCAGCCAAATCAATCTGAGTAGTATCAGGATCTAAGAAGATAGATGTTCTTACACCAAATTGTTTAATTTGAATTAGTATCTCTGTTAGTTCTTGTCCATATATGTTTAAATCCCATCCATGATCAGATGTTAATTGATTGGCATCATCTGGAACAAGAGTACATTGATCAGGTTTAGTTGCTTCAATCAGTTTAATAAAATCTTCAGATGGATAACCTTCAATATTTAGTTCTATTTTGGGTTTATTTGTGAGGAAATCAGCCAAATCGAATGCATCTTGTACTTTAATATGTCGCTCATCTTGCCTTGGATGAATAGTGATGCCCTGCACCCCTAAATCACAGAATTTGCCTGCAAAATCAACAACATTTGGGAAATTTCTTCCACGTGAATTTCTAAGCAATGCGATTTTGTTTAAATTTACACTTAAATTAGTCATTTTTCCCCTTCGTTCTTTTAGCTAACTAAAAGCGGTTTATATGTAGCCCCGCCAAAAAAGAGACTACATATTGTTAAATTTGATATAGTCTTTAAAATTATTGAAGCGGTGGAATCGACAAGCGGGATTATTGATAAAATGTTGTTGAACAGTGCCGCTGAGAATCTACCCAAACTTCTATTTTTGACTATGGGTTTTATATCGCCTGTCTTATGATCATGCAAGAAAAAATTATGATAAATTTTGGGGGGAAACTTTAAAATACTGATAATGCAAATTTTTTTATGTAAAAATTTTCGATTCACCTATATGGACCTGTGGCAGCAAAATTTGCATTTTTCCATATTCCAGTAAATAATATAGAGCTGAATAATCAGTTTCGTTGAGTCAAGTATAATTATCCGATTCTTTACCTTCACCGGACCTTCAAATATCAAGAATATCAATTGTAACCTTGAGCATTCTGGGCAAAAAATATTTTTGTTTTGCGACTGGAATATTTCTTTAGCAAGGGTGAGCAACATAAATCCAGTGTTTTTTTGAAAATTTATTGATCTTGACTTTAGCCAGAACTAAACACCCCGAATTCTGTTACCATGATGACAGTCAGATTATTGCAAATATACTGGCCCTCAGGGCCAGGCTTTTCACATTGGGTACTTGACGGTAGGCAAAACACCCCTTGAAAGGGTCCATAAATTGCTGTCAAAGTTAGATTCCATAAGGGTTTGCAAAGATAGGGATTCCCTGGTTTCCAAATAAGCGGAGGCCTTGTTGCACAAATTTGTGCAACAGGTAGACTCTATTTTCAAAAATCTCCCGAAACCCTTGAAATGGCGGTCTTTTTTGACGCATGACTTAATTTTATTAACCGACATTCCCTTAAAAGTTCAAAAAACATCCGTAAAACTTGACCTGAACAAAGCACAAACAAAATGTATGATAATGAAATCAGCGCCATTAGGCCAAACAATAGTACCTCCCTCAATAAATACTTGTTTAAAAAAATTCAAATCTTTGAGAGATGATGGACCAGGTTCGCGCGGTGTACGATACTACCAATGGGCATCAAGCCCAAGATACCCAGCTATAGGGTATTTTTTATTCAGACTGGCATGAATTAATTGGCCAAACAAAAAAAATGTTTGCAAAACAGCGCCTAATTTGATTTAATTCAAGTTTTAGATTGTTTACTCAGGACGTTAGAATTAAAGGAAAATGTTTGGACATTGATATTAAAGGGATTGTGATCATTTGCGGCAACTATGGTAGCGGCAAATCCGAAATCGCAGTAAACCTTGCAGCACAATCCAGATTAAAAGGGATGGAAGTTAAAATCACGGACCTTGATCTTGTCAATCCCTATTTCAGATCCAGGGAAGCAAGGGTTGCCCTGGAAAAACTTGGCGTTGAGGTGGTACTGCCTGACCGTCAATACATGCATGCTGACCTGCCCATTCTCGCCCCGGCTGTGGCCGGCATGATCCAGCAGCCCGCTGAACTGACCATCCTGGATGTTGGTGGCGATGACGTAGGTGTGACGGTATTGGCAGCCCTTGAAAATTATTTAAAACAAAAAACAGTCCATATGCTCCAGGTAATAAACCTGTTCAGACCATATACTGGAACTGTTGAGGGCTGTCTTAAAATAAAGCAGGAGATTGAAGCATCTTCAAAAATAAAAATCACAGGACTTGTGTCCAATGCCAACCTTATTGACGAAACCACTCCTGAACATATTTACAAGGGATATGATCTTGTCAAGGAGGTGGCAAAAGCCACTGGTCTTAAAATTGAATTTATAACGGCTTCATCCCAGATGATACCAAAGCTTGACATGGACCGGTTTCATTGTCCGGTATTGACCATTGACAGGACCTTGGTACCACCCTGGAAAAAGCCTTTGATAATTTAAGGAGTATTTTAAATGGCGTACGAACATATTATCGATTCTGATCGGTGCAAGGGATGCGGGCTGTGTATCAATGTCTGCCCTAAAAACGTCCTTGAGATCACTGATAAGGTAAATGCAAAAGGACATTTTCCAGTCTTTCAGGCAAGACCTGAAGATTGTATTCACTGCACAATGTGCTGTATCATGTGCCCGGATGTAGCCATCAGTATTGTTGAAACCAAGACGGCAGACGTAAATTAAAGGATAAATATAATGGCAAAAGTTTTAATGAAAGGGAATGAAGCAATAGCTGAAGCAGCCATCAGAGCAGGCTGTATAAATTATTTTGCATATCCTATCACCCCCCAGTCTGAAGTTGCCGAATACCTGGTAAAAAGACTGCCCGAAGAGGGCGGGGTTTTCCTCCAGGGAGAAAGCGAAGTGGCAGTAGGGTATATGATCTTTGGTGCAGCAGCTGCAGGGGAGCGGGTCATGACAACCTCTTCTTCCCCTGGTATCAGCCTTATGAGCGAGTCCATCTCCTATATTGCCGCGGCCAATTGTCCGGCTGTCTTTGTCAATATTATGCGTGGTGGCCCGGGTCTTGGGGGGATACTGCCCTCCCAAGGGGATTATTTTCAGGCTACCAAAGGTGGTGGACACGGGGATTACCATCTGCTGGTTCTGGCACCGGACGGAGTTCAGGAAGCCGTTGAAATGACCATGCAGGCATTTACCCTGGCTGAAAAATATAGGGGACCTGTAATGATCCTGGGAGACGGCCTCATAGGCCAGATGATGGAACCTGTTGAGTTCCCCGAGGATTTGGCAACAAAGCCCTCCAACAAAGACGACTGGGCCACAAACGGCATGGATACCCGGAAAAGCAAAAAAAGAAACCTGGTTAAATCGTTGTTTCTGGATCCCACAGAACTCAATAACAACAACCTGGCCCTGAAAGCCAAATACATCCAGATGAAAAAAGAGGAAATCCAGTTTGAAGCTTACAACACAGATGTGGATTACAAGGTGCTGATCACAAGCTACGGCACCATGAGTCGCGTGAGCAGGACGGCTATTGACCTCTTGAAGCAAGAAGGCATTGAAGTGGCCATGCTGAGACCAAAAACCCTTTTCCCCTTTCCGGAACAGGCAGTCTTTGATGCTGCCACCAAGGAAAGCTGTAAAGCCGTCATCAGTATTGAAATGAGCATGGGACAAATGGTGGAAGATGTTGAACGGTGCGTCAAAGGCCAGCGGCCCGTTGAATTTTATGGCGAATGCGGCGGAGACATACCGTCACCGGAAAAGATCATCGAAATTATCAAAGCAATGATATAGGAGCATATAATGGGAAAAGCATTTTCAAAGCCAAAAGCCCTCAGCGACACTATGACACATTACTGCCCGGGCTGTACCCACGGCATTGTACACAGGCTTGTTGCAGAAGTCATAGACGAGCTTGGTATCCAGGGAAGAACCGTTGGTATAGCCCCTGTGGGTTGTGCAGTACTGGCATATAATTATTTTAACTGTGATTTCCAGGAAGCTGCCCATGGCAGAGCACCTGCCATGGCCACAGGCATTAAAAGAGTTCGACCTGATTTGATTGTATTTACCTACCAGGGAGATGGGGACCTTGCCAGCATAGGCATGGGAGAAATTATTCACGCAGCCAACCGGGGAGAAAAATTTACCACCATCTTTATCAACAATGCCATCTACGGCATGACGGGCGGACAGATGGCCCCAACCACCATGCCTGGCCAGCGTGCATCCACTGCACCCACGGGAAGGAATACAGACCTGACGGGAATGCCCATAAGAATGGCAAACCTCTTAAGTCAGCTGGTAACACCTAGTTATATTACACGGCAGGCGGTTCTTAAACCCCAGCAGATCAACAAAACCAAAAAAGCCATTAAAAAAGCCTTTGAATACCAGGTGGAAGGAAAATGTTTTAGTCTTGTGGAAGTAATATCCACCTGCCCGACCAATTGGGGGCTTACCCCCCTTGATTCGTTGAAATGGGCTGAAGAGAACCTGCTGCCCTATTATGAACTGGGTGATTTTAAAACCCCTGAATAAAATACAAAATTTTAACACCACTGATTTTAACACTATAGTTGTTTTTGGAGAAACCAATGCAAACAGAAATAAAATTTGCAGGATTTGGAGGCCAGGGAATCTTATTAAGCGCCAAGCTTATGGCCTATGCAGCAATGAAACAAGGATCATTTGTTGCCTGGGTACCCTCCTATGGGCCGGAAATGCGTGGGGGAACGGCCTATTGCACAGTTGTCATCAGCGACAAGCTCATAGGCTCTCCCATCATTAAAAATCCCACCCACCTTGTGGCAATGAACCTGCCTTCCCTGGAAAAATTTGTCGATGATGTCAAACCCGGGGGCATTGTATTTATCAACAGCTCCCTGATTCCCGTTACAAGTGATCGAACGGATATTATACAGCTTGTGGTGCCCATCAATGAGATTGCCATAAAAGCCGGCAATATCAGGGCTTCCAATATTGTTGCCCTGGCCGCCTTTGCCGCAAAAAGTAAACTGGTTGACCTTGACCTGTTAAAAGAATGCATAAAACAAGAATTTGCAGCCAAGGCAAAGATCATTCCATTGAACATGAAAGCATTTGATGAAGGTGTGAATTTCGCTAATAAAGGTATTTGAATGGATTCATAAATTTATAAGGGAGGCAGCATGATCAGAATAGAAATATCTCTTTTTCTTAAAAATGCACCTGGTGAACTTGCAAATTTAACTGAACTTTTAGCCGGGACCAATATTAATATTGATGCCATCACTATCCAGGACGCATCTGCCTATGTCCAGAACCTTTTTGAGGCCAGGGGCAAATCCTTGAAAAGGCTTGCATCCTATGCAAGCTACAGCTCCATGCGAAGAGACTCAGCAGAATTTGCCCTGATACGGCTCATTGTTGACAATCCTGAAAAAGCCATTGATCTTTTAAAGGAAAATGATTACCTGTTTGACTCAAAAGAAGTCGTAACCATTGATATTACAAACAAACCTGGGGAATTTACAAAAATTACCAAAAAATTTGGACAAGAAAAAATTAATATCAATTATGTTTATGGGTCTGTGTCTGATTCTGGTGGCAAATGTTTATTTGTATTCTGTCCAGAGGATGTAAAAGCAGCCGCAGATATTTTTAAGGATGGTTACTAAGACCTTTCATTCCTCTCCTTCAAACCAAATAAAGGTTAGCTGAGAAGGTTAATGTTCAGGGAGGCGATATACATTGAGCAATTTCTTTCATAGGATTTTGGAACAACCTGAAGGTAAAACCATTGAATTTAAACAGGATTTATCTTCACCCAAATCAATGATGAAAGCACTTGTGGCATTTGCCAACACTGCTGGTGGGCGGCTGATTATCGGTGTCAGTGATGACCGGCAGATTCTGGGAGTTGAAGACCCGCTATCACAAGAGGAACGGCTGTGCAGTATGATTGCCGATTCCATTGTACCCCGCCTTGTGCCAAACATCGAAATGATAACAATTGAGGATAAAACCCTTTTAATTGCACAAGTTTTTCTCTCCAGTTCCCGACCCCATTTTCTGCGTTCAGAAGGTGCAGAAACCGGCGTTTATGTGAGGCTTGGTTCAACCAACCGCCAAGCTGACTGTGAGCTGATTGCAGAACTTTGTCGGTCTGTTGAGGGAGTAGCTTTTGACGAGATGCCAATGTCTGAGCTTTCCATTGATGATATAGATACCAAGGCTATTTCCCAGAGTGTACGTGAAAAATATCCTGTCGAAGAGACAGAACTGCGAACGCTCAAGCTGCTTGTACCCCATCAGGGCAGGCTGGTTCCTTCAAAAGGGGCAATAATCCTGTTTGGCAGAGAACGAACTCTTTATTTTTCTGATCTATGGGTGCAGTGCGGACGATTTACCGGCACAGACAAATCAGACATTTTTGATCACATTGAAATTTACGACCATCTGCCACAGGCAGTGGATAGTATCATGCTATTTCTGAAAAAACATGCAATGCGAGGGGCTGATTTTTCAGAGGTCAGGCGTAAAGATGTCTGGAGCATACCCCTTGGTATCCTGCGTGAAGCTGTCATTAATGCGTTGGTTCATGCAGACTACTCCCAGCGGGGTGCGCCAATCCGGATTGCCTTTTTTGATGATCGCATTGAAATCGAAAATCCCGGAATCCTTCTGCCCGGCATGACCATCAAAGATATGAAACAAGGTATATCGAGAATCAGAAATCCGGTCATTGCCCGTTTCTTTCGGGAGATGAATCTGATTGAACAATGGGGAACCGGTGTGCCTCGCATGTTCAAACAGGCACAAGAACTGGGGCTGCCGGAACCTCAAATTATGGAAATAGGAATGAGACTGCGGTTTATTGTGTCTCTTGCGAAGCAGGTACTTGTTCAAAACAATAAGGATATCGAACAAGTAACCCAGCAAGTAACCCAGCAAGTAACCCAGCAAGTAACCCAGTTACTGAAAAAAATAAAAGGAGAAATAACCCGATCACAGCTTATGCAAGCCTTAGAATTAAAAGATCGAGTGAATTTTTCCCGTACGTATCTTGAACCGGCACTTGCTTTGAATTTGATTGAAATGACACAGCCCGATTCGCCCAAAAGCCCAACACAAAAATACCGGTTCACGGCAAAAGGACGACAATTAATAGACAACGGAATGTTTTAATGTACATAAAACAAATAAATCAGACCCTGGCACGAATTAAAAAGAAACACCTTCCAACAAAATTATTTTAATTTGATAATAGCGAACAGCTCATTATCAAGGTTTTCTCTTGTCTTTGAGCACCTGATTCGAGATAACAATTCTCTGAATCTCGCTGGTTCCTTCATATATGGTAAACACCCTTGCATCCCGATAAAATCTTTCAACATTATAATCTTTGGTAAACCCGTAACCACCATGTATTTGAATTGCTCTTGCAGTCACCTCGTTTACCATTTCAGATGCAAAGAGTTTGGCAATGGATGCTTCTTTTGTATAAGGCTTGCCACTGTCTTTCATGGATGCTGCTGAGAAAACCAATTGCTTGGCTGCCTCAATCTGGGTGGCCATATCTGCAATCTGAAACCGAATGGCCTGATGTTTTGAAATGGCAGTACCAAATTGTTTTCTCTTTTGTGCGTATTTTATGGCAGCATCAAAGGCAGCCATTGCAACGCCGTACGATTGGGCAGCAATGCCGATTCTCCCACTGTCCAGGCCGGACATGGCAATCTTAAAGCCATCCCCTTCCTTGCCAACCCTATTGGAAACCGGGACAGCACAGTTTTCCAATATTATATCCGTTGTATCAGATGCTCTCAGCCCCATTTTATCTTCCATGTGGCCGACGATGAGGCCTTTGGTCCCTTTGGGAATAACAAAACAGCTGATCCCCCTATGTCCTTTACTTTCATCTGTTTTTGCAGTTACCAGTACCACTTTTGAATGCTTGCCCGTTGTAATAAACCGCTTGGTTCCATTTATAATATACTGATCCCCATCCCTGACAGCTGTTGTCTGCTGACTGACGGGGTCAGATCCTGCCTCAGGCTCTGTCAGCCCAAATGCACCAATTATTTCACCGGAAGCCAGGGGAACAAGAAATTTTTGTTTTTGTTCCTCTGTCCCGAATTTATAAAGAGTTTCACACACAATTGAATTTTGTACGGACATCACAACAGATGTTGACGCACATGAATAAGCAATTTCAGACAATGCCAACACATAAGAAATTGCATCTGCAGATTCACCGCCATATTTTTGTGGTATCATCATCCCCATTAATCCGAGCTCACCCATCTGTCTGAAATTTTCAGCAGGGAATTCCTTTGTTTTATCCCTTTCTGATGCCGTTGCTGCAACAACTTTCCGGGAAAATTCTCTGACCATATTCTGAATCATCAATTGTTCATCAGTAAGCTTGAA
This sequence comes from uncultured Desulfobacula sp., assembly GCA_964457495.1. Taxonomy (GTDB): domain Bacteria; phylum Desulfobacterota; class Desulfobacteria; order Desulfobacterales; family Desulfobacteraceae; genus Desulfobacula. The sequence goes on along the minus strand of CAYWGN010000025.1, from coordinate 7,214 downwards.
TAACATGATAGGCTCCTTTATTTCCCTGAAACGCTATGGTGCATACACCACAACAATAAGTTCTGCATCTGTTTTACCCGTATTTCGAAGGTCGTGTTTAACGCCGGAATTAAAGTGTAGTGAATCACCTTTTTTCAATTTATTGACATGATCCCCAACCTGGACTTCCACTTTGCCTTTAAGAACATAGGTAAACTCTTCTCCCTCATGCTGAAACCCAACACCATCATGACTTTTTTCAGCTTCGATCACAATTCTGAAAGCCTTAAGATGTTTATTTTCAGCCGTTGGTGTCAAAGGAGTATAGGCATAGTTATCCGTCCGTTTGGTATAGGCCTTGGATCTCTCTTCAATAGCATCATCCTGCTCTTTTAACAAAAAACTTGAATCAATATGAAGGGTTCTGGAAATTTGCAGAAGAGTTCCAACTGATGGCCTTTGATCACCGGCCTCAATTTTCTTGATAAATTCTTTTGACAACCCTGTTTCATTGGCTATGGTATCCAAGCTGATTTTTTTTCCCAGCCTGGCCTGCCTTATTCTCTTACCAATGGGTGTGATTCCTTTCTTTTTAGCCATACTGTCTCCAATTAATCGATTACTTCAATCCAATTTTCACTGTCCTTGGCTTTTCCATATTGAATATCAGTTAATGCATTATAAAACTTCATAGCTGTTTCACCCGGCGTACCATCACCGATTGAAATAACCTTATCCCCATACCTTATTTCACCCACAGGAGAAATAACAGCAGCCGTTCCAGAGCCAAAAACCTCTTTTAATTTTCCATTTTCATGGGCCTTAAATACTTCATCAATACTGATTTTTCTTTCAGATATGTTCATCCCCCATTTTTTTGCAAGGCTTATGACTGAATACCTTGTGATACCAGGCAGTATAGTTCCGGTCAGATTAGGAGTTACTAATTCATCCTCCAGAAGAAAGAAGATATTCATGGCACCGACTTCTTCTATATACTTTCTTTCATTGGCATCAAGCCACAACACCTGGGCATATCCATCTTTTTTTGCTTTTTCAGATGCAATCAGGCTTGCAGCATAGTTACCCGCAGTCTTAAATTCACCCACACCACCTTTAACAGCCCTGACGTGATCCTTTGAAACCCAGATTTTCACAGGGTTCAATCCTCCGGCATAATATGCACCAACAGAAGAAAGAATAATAAAAAACTTGTAGGTAAAAGATGCCCGCACCCCTAAGAATGGATCGGTTGCAATAATTGTGGGTCGGATATAAAGAGAAGTCCCAAGGGTTTCAGGAATCCATTTTTCTTCCAGCTTTATCAATTGTTTTAAGGCATCCATAACAACCTCAATATCAATCTGGGGGATACACATTCCTTTTGCAGACCGGTTCATTCTTTTAAAATTATCTCTGGGTCTGAAAAGACAGATCTTTTTATCCTGGGTTTTATAGGCTTTTAATCCCTCAAAAATGGCCTGGCCATAATGAAAAACCATGGCAGCAGGAGAAATAGAAAAGTCAGCGTAAGGCTCTATCCGTGGATCATCCCATCCTTTTTCTTCAGAATAATCCATGACAAACATATGATCCGTAAATACCTGACCAAAACCCAGATCAGAATCTTTTGGCCTTGTTCTGTTCGTCTCAGCTGTGGTAACTTTAATTTCCATTCTATCCTCCATAAATTTAATTTTAATTAATTTTGTTTGTTTAAATTTTTATACCCAACATATCAATGCTTTGTCAAAATAGTTTTAACCCATCTTCTATATTGACGCTCTCATTTTTTTTAGGCTATTATACTAAATTATTTATTTGTTTAAAACAAAGGAAAAAAAGAATGAATATAAAATAATACAGATCCAAACCCTTTAGCTTGGATTATTAAAAAATCATAGGTCCTAAATCATTAAGTTATGGGCAATCATAACAGATTATCCTCTAAATCAGATGGTTTGATTTGTATAAGATTTTTTCCCAATAGTCGTGACAAGGCCCGATTATCTCCAAAAAAAGATTCTTCTGACGCATTATTCCAAAATTCCCCACGCAGTCTATACACGTCAAGCCTAAATCCTACAGTCTTACATAATTTTTGAGCAAAAACACGGATTCCCCAGCCCATTCATAAACATCTTGCAAAGTGTGAGCATGGATTTTTCTTAAATGATCTGTGGATAAATCACCCTCAGGGGTTGTATCCAGCCGCGCAAGAAAAGATAAAAGTTCAAACCGGTCAAGGTCTTTTGAGTTTGTAATTCCTGGCTTATTTTTTAAAATATTTGTACCGGGAATTAAGTGCGGTTTTGCAACTTTATAACGCTTCAAAGATTCATCCTTTTTTTTATTTCCTTTATCATTTCATCAGGGTTCAAACCTTTATTGACCATATTTTCCATAAATTTTTTATCGTCCTGGGTAATATGCAGATCTTCAATAGCACAAGAAGCATAGCCCTCTCTTAGTATTTTTAGACGATTCTTAATGATTTTTCGATCCAGCAATCTATGTTTTCTCTCTTCCATTAAAAATTCCTTATTTCAATTTTTATGACTAAGTATTGCTATTTTATCATAGTTTGAAAATTTTTAACTCTCACAATGAATACAATATTTAAAAAAAATAAATTTTACTTTCAATATTTCGATTTATAATAATTGTTAGCATACGATATCTATTCGGTCAAATTTTGAAAATTTTATTTTTATTGAATATTGAAAAAAATACAAAATTCCCAAGAATGAAATGTGCAAAGTATTTTTTCCAAACTGCAATTAGTAATGTTTGATTCCCGGAAGAATCCATGCAACAATGTTCCATGAAAAATTATGAATTTGAGACGGGCATGTATAGGCCGCCCAGTGAAGGAGGACAAGCATCCCTTCTTTTGCGGCTTACCCGCAACTGTCCCTGGAACCACTGTACCTTCTGCGCCATGTACAAGTCAGAAAAATTTGAACTGCGGAAACCTGAAGAAATCATACATGATATCAATGTCATGCATGATATTTCTTTGCAGCTAAAAGAGATTTCTTTAAAACAGGGCCAAAAAGGCATAATTACGAACCAAACCTTTGCTCAATTCCTTAAAAAAGAACCTGAGCTCTGCTACCATCCCGGTATTTCCATGCTCTTTGACTGGCTGGCAGCAGGAGGGAAGACTGTCTTTTTACAGGATGCTGACAGCCTGATCATGAAAACAAATCATATGGTTCAGGTCTTAAAGCATCTGAAAACAACTTTTCCCACAATCCAGAGAATCACCTCATACTGCCGATCCAGAACCATTGTGAGAAAACCCAAAGCTGATCTTGAAAAAATTCAAAAAGCCGGTCTTGACCGGCTTCATATCGGGCTTGAAACAGGAGATGCTGCCCTGCTTAAGAAAATAAAAAAAGGCACCACACCCCAGGACCATGTCATAGGCGGCCATAAAGCCATGAATGCGGGCTTCCAGGTTTCAGAATACTGGATGCCGGGGCTCGGCGGCAAGGCCATGTCAAAAGATCATGGAAAGAACACTGCAATAATCCTCAATCAAATCAATCCCCATTACATCAGGTCGCGGCCCTTTACCCCAAGGCCCGGAACAATATTCTTTGAAAAAGCTTCCAAAAATGAAATGGAACGTATGACTCCAAAAGAGCAACTTTTGGAAATCAAACAAACACTTGAAGCCCTCAATGTAACTTCCAGAATATGTTTTGATCATGCAGGAAATTTCTGGACTGCACCCAATGGAAGACTCCTGTTAAGCCAAAGTTATGAAGGGTATAAATTCCCTGAAGAAAAAAAAAGTTTACTTGCATTAATTGAAAAGGCAGTGTGATTTTATTTGCTAACACAATTTCTCCCTTTTCCTTTAGCTCTATATAGGGCCTTGTCCGCGAGTTTTAAAACTTGACCAGGAGTTTTAGCATCTTCATTTCTTTCAGCATAACCGATACTAATTGTGACCTTCACCTCACGATTATTCTTATTTGCCCTTTTTTTCTTATCCGTGGTTCGCCTTTCTTGTTTTCGAAGTATAAACAGATTGTTTGCAATATTTTCACGCAACTGCTCAAGATGAACTTTAACTTCAGAGGCAGTCATTCCGGAAAATACCACCGTAAATTCCTCTCCACCATAACGGAATGCCTTTCCTCCACCCGTAACCGCCTTTAATTTATTACATAGAAGACGTAACACATCATCACCAGCATCATGGCCATAGGTATCATTAAATTTTTTAAAATGATCCACATCCAGCATGGCAAGGGAATATTTACTTCCGAGTTTGTTTAATGTTTCATTCAGAGCTCTTCGACCAGGAAGATTGGTCAGCTCATCAAGATAAGCCATGCGATATGATTCGCTTACCAGCGTCAATAAAGGAAGTAAGAGTACAAAACTGAATAGAATCGCTATCGTTGCAAGGTCCTTTGCCGGAAATGTTATCGCGTAAAGCACCAGAATCATTGCCGTTATAATAGCACTGCGAAAAGGATTGGCCCGGTATAGATAAGAAAGACTCACAACAAAAAGACTAATCAAAATAGAAAGCAAGGCAGTTTGTGAAAAAAACAGCAGTTTAACCTCTAACTCAGAAAAAAGTTCCATATTAATAATATGAACCCATTCAGGATTTTTGGTTTTAATCAGCCACACCAGGACAAGTAACTGAAAAGCGATAAAGACAAACCGTGTTAAACCAATCAATGTAGTGATCCCACGCTCTGAATAAAAAGAAATCAAGGCAATGTTCAGGGCAAGAAATATTGCAATACTGTTCAGAATCATAGTGTTATGGGCACCACCTATCACTGGCAACCAAAATAAATAGGCATAAACCAGAGAAAAAAGGATTGTACTAAAAATCACAAGGCTTCGGTTGAACTTTGTACCCATAACAAAAGAAATTAATAGCAACAAAAAAGGTAATAGCTCCAATACGGGAAGATATCGAGAAGGTATCTGCGGGATCAGTCTTGTTGAAAAAATAGCAATACTAAGAAAAATTAAGTTAAAAAACAGACCAGTCAATATTCTTTTCATTACAGACAAAATCTCCAGAACAATTTTAAAGGAAAAATATACTATCAGTCACAATAGGATAAAAAAATATTTTTTGTCAAGAAAAGTATAAAACCCTGAGGATAGTATTTATTTCCCATCTGTGTTATAGCAATTTCCATATGGAGATATTAATATTTATACAAATCAATGGGATTTATATGCCATGAAAACAATGAAAGCCATTGTAAAAGCAAAACCTGAACAAGGCTTATGGCTTCAGGATGTTCCAATTCCAGACATCAGCCACAATGAAGTTTTAATAAAAATCAAAAAAACAGCTATTTGTGGAACTGATGTTCACATCTATAACTGGGACAAATGGTCGCAACAAACCATTCCCATTCCCATGCATGTCGGCCATGAATTTGTGGGAATAATTGAAAAAATAGGTGCCCATGTACTGGATTTCAAGCCGGGAGACCTGGTTTCAGGTGAAGGTCACCTGGTTTGCGGCCATTGCAGGAACTGCCTGGCTGGAAGAAGGCATTTATGCATGAACACAAAAGGAGTGGGTGTAAACAGACCGGGTGCCTTTGCCGAATATCTTGCCATACCAGTAACCAATGTCTGGTATTGTAATAAAAACATCTCTCTGGATGTGCTGGCCTGTTTTGATCCTCTTGGAAATGCAACTCACACAGCTCTTTCTTTTGATGTTCTGGGAGAAGATGTCTTGATTACGGGTGCCGGCCCCATTGGATGCATGGCAGCCGCCATTGCAAAACATGCAGGAGCCAGATTTGTGGTGGTGACAGATGTGAATCCTTACAGACTTGATCTTGCCAAAAAAGCAGGCGCCACTCTCACCATTGATGTGAAAAAATCCAGTATTGAACAGACCCAGAAAGAGCTTGGCATGAAAGAAGGATTTGATGTGGCCATGGAAATGTCAGGCAACCCTGCTGCATTAAGATCAATCCTTGATAACATGTGTCATGGCGGGAAAATTGCGCTTCTCGGCATTATGCCTGATAATACTGATATTGACTGGAATAAAGTTGTGTTTAACATGCTGACCATCAAGGGCATTTACGGCAGGGAAATGTATGAAACCTGGTATAAAATGAGCAGCATGATTCAATCCGGGCTGGATATAACCCCTTTAATCACCCACAAATTTCATTATACCCAGTTTGAAAAAGGATTTGATGTAATGAGATCTGGTCAATCTGGAAAAGTTATTCTTGACTGGGATTAGCCGGTTACTATTTATTTTTTAGGAGTAAAACCAAATGTCCATTAACAAACTTGATATATCCTTAACTCAGGAATTGGAAATCTTAAAACAGGAAGGAAGGGCTAAAGCCCCTGAAAGAATAATTGAACAATACCTCCCGCCAAAGGGTGAAAAAGGACCCCGGTATAAACTTGTTGGAAGTAATAATGAGTTTATCCGGCTGAACTCCAATTCATATTTATCCCTTTCCAATCTTTCTGAACTTGCAGCTGCGGCAGACAAAGCAACCCATGAATTTGGTGTTGGACCCGGTGCCGTAAGATTTATTGATGGAACCTTTATCCATCATGACCTGCTTGAAAAAAGAGTGGCCGAATTTGTGGGAAAACCAGCTGCCAAAATTTTCAACTCAGCCTATACCTCAAACTGCGGGCTTGCCCTCACCATTTCAAATAACAAAACCCATTGGATTGGTGACCAGCTCAACCATAACAGTATTATAAGGGCCATGCGAATCAGCAATATCCCAAGTATTAACAAGGGCATTTTCAAACACAACGATATGGCAGACCTGGAACGCTGTCTTGAAGAAGTTGCACCTGGCATGGACCGTGTTGTTGTCATATTTGACGGGATCTTCAGCATGCGGGGAGATTATGCCCCCATCCACAAAATCAATGCCATCTGCAAGGCATATGATTCAAAATTCAAGGATGGCGTAATCACTGTTGTGGATGATTCACACGGGATGGGTGCCTATGGGGAGACGGGCCGGGGAACGGCTGAATTTTGCAATGCCGCACCTGATATCATTGTGGGAACCTTTGGAAAAGCCTTTGGGGTGAATGGTGGTTTTATTGCCGCAAGCACGCCCCTTGTCGAAGCCATCCGGCAAAAGGCAGATACCTATATCTATACCAACCCTTTAAGTGTTGCTGACTGTGCTGCTGCAATAAAAGCCATTGATATTTGTGACAGTGATGAGGGCCTTGCC
>CAYWGN010000024.1:0-33737 GCA_964457495.1 uncultured Desulfobacula sp. | reverse complement strand
TTTATCAAAAAATCCGTGATATTTACACCACTGCCATAGATTATGATAAAACTTCAGAACAAGCACAGATTTTCTTTAAGAAAGTACAAAATAAGATGCTCTGGGCTACAACAGGAAAAACGGCTGCTGAACTTATTGAAAATCGCAGTAATCCCGATGTGCCAAATATGGGATTGACTTCATGGCGGGGTTCAATTGTGCGAAAGCAGGATGTTGCCATTGCTAAAAATTATCTAAATGCAGATGAAATAAAAGACCTGAATGAAATCGTCACCATGTATCTGGATTATGCAGAAAGGCAGGCGCGACAGAGAAAAACAGTTACTATGGAGCAATGGGCAGACAAACTTGATGGTTTTCTTGCGTTCAATGAACAGGAAATATTAACTCATGCCGGAAGAGTAAAGGCGGAAGTTGCCAGTAAACTTGCCGCCAACCGCTATGAAGAATTTGATCAGAAACGGAAAAAAGCGGAAGCCCTGGCAGCAGATGAAGATGACTTAAAACAGCTTGAAGAAATAAAAAAGAAACTGCTTGATAATCAGGAGAAACGGGATGAATGAAGCAGAAACAAGAGCCGAATTAATAGACCCAAAACTAAAAGCCTGTGGCTGGGGTGTTGTCGAGGGTTCAAAAATACTCCGGGAACGCAATGTTTGTAAAATTACAGACGGCAGAATACAAGTCGGCGGTGGCAGAAAAAAACCACTTATTGCCGATTATATTCTTGTTTACAAAGGCATTAAACTTGCTGTTGTTGAAGCTAAAAGTAATGAGTTGGAAGTGGGTGAAGGGGTTGCACAGGCAAAACAATATGCTGAAAAACTTAATTTAGAAACAACATACGCCACCAACGGAAAAAAGATTTACCAGATCTGTATGAAAACGGGTGCAGAGGCTTTGGTTACCGATTTTCTTTCTCCTCAACAACTTTGGGATAAAACTTATACCGACCCAAACGACTGGCGGGATAAATTTGCAGACATTCCTTTTGAAGATAAAAGCGGAACCTGGCAGTTACGCTACTATCAGGAAATTGCGGTAAAAAACACACTGGAAGCCGTGGCACAAAACAAAGACAGGATTTTATTAACCCTTGCCACAGGAACCGGAAAAACGGCAATTGCTTTTCAAATTGCCTGAAATTGTTTCAAACCCGTTGGAACCTTTCCGCAATGCAAAATGCAAAATTGAAGATTAAAAATGATGAAGGAAATAATTCCAACGGTATTAACCACTTCCCAAAAACTATCAACCGGTGTTGATGCCAGGAATATTCGCAACATTGTTCTAATGCGGCCGGTAAATCAGATAATTGAGTTTAAACAAATAGTGGGAAGAGGTACCCGATTATTTGATGGAAAAGAATTTTTCACTATTTATGATTTTGTAGATGCTTACCAACGGTTTTCAGATCCTGACTGGGATGGAGAGCCGGTTGAAGAAACTGTTTGTCCTGTTTGCGGAGAGACACCTTGTGTCTGTGAAAAGATACCACCTGAACCTTGCAAAATTTGTGGTCAACGCCCTTGTGTTTGCGAAAAAGAACCATTACAACTTTGTGAAAAATGCAGACAAAGACCTTGTGTCTGCATAAAGAAAGTTAAAATAAAGCTAAGAGATGGAAAAGAGCGTGAAATACAACACATGATCTCTACTTCTTTTTGGAGTGCCGACGGTAAACCAATTTCGGCAGAAGAATTTTTAAATAATCTGTTTGGCGAACTTCCTAACTTTTTCAAAAACGAAGATGAACTACGGATTTTATGGAGTAATCCAATAACCCGTAAAAGTTTGCTTGATAAATTGGACGAGGCAGGTTTTGGAAAAGAAGAATTAAAGACACTGCAAAAACTGATTGGCGCAGAAAAAAGCGATTTGTACGATGTTTTGGAATATGTTTTTAACAGCGACATAAAACCGATAACAAGAAAAGAACGGGTATCAAGAGCCGAAGCAACAATTTTTGCTTTACTCAACGACAAACAAAAAGAATTCATAGAATTCGTATTAAATAAATATATAGAAACAGGAGTTGAGGAACTCGACCAGGACAAATTGCCAATCTTGCTGACAAATCAATATCAATCGTTGGAAGATGCCAAAGAAATATTGGGAGATGTGGCTAATATCAGTTCGCTATTTATAGAATTTCAGCAACATTTGTATCTACAGAAAGTTGCATAAATTAAAGATGGCTATCGACAAGGCGTTGAAGTCAAGCTGGACAATTATGACCTGAATATGTGGCAGCCCAATCAGTATTACCTGGGGTTCAAAAACCAAAACCTGCAAATAAAAAAAGCAGACGTTTTAATGACCAGCCGGGAATTTATTTTGTCTCCATTGGATGATTCTCCTGTTGATTGTGCACCTGGAAGATGTATTAAAATAACTACATGTAGATTCAATTCTACAGCTTTGTTCTTTGGTTTGTTCTTTTAAAAAAATAGAGGTATCAAATAAAAATCAATATTAAAGCCACATAGGCAAAATCATGGCCCATGCAGGCAGACGGTATGGTTAAATACCGTCTGCCGGAGATCAGATTATTTTATTTGAAAGGTTCCAGAGATGAAATTTAGTATCAGTTCTATTTCACCAACATAATAGACACCGTCTATACAAATAGATTTCAGCTTTAAAACAGAGGTGGCCGTATTAAATTCATTGACATTGGCTGGGCATCCAGCCGATGGCGTACCAAATACATACCCAGATGCATAGATATTGTTTCCTGTTCCGGTATTGCCAGCATACTTACCATCCGCCTGCCACAAGACACAGGCCATACTGTTGCTAACAGCAATGGATGAAGGACCGATACTCGGTCTGGAAAAAGCATCTGATACCATTGTTTCACTGGTCCAGGTTGTGCCTTTGTCTGTGCTGATCCGTGCAATGACAGATTTGTAAGTATTTAAAACACCGTAAAAGCTGACCGCCACATTATCCCCGGAGGCAGAAACAGTCGGGGCGTTCCGGTTGTCATCGCTGGTGTTGGTGACACTTGCCAGGTCGGGACTCAAAAGTACATTTGCACCGAATGTGGCGCCCCGGTCATGACTGATGGCCCCATATACATAATATCCACCGGACACACCTGTTGTGACATTCCGATTATCCCGCCAGGCCAGGTAAAGATTGTCCGGCTGCCGCCATGGAAATGTCCTGGGGTTGTTTATCCATCCCATCATCATTGATCAACATACCAGTACCAAAGGTCTGTCCGTGATCTGAACTGACGTATAGCATCACATTTGACTTGGATGGGAGTCCAACGCCCTGAGAGATGGTTAAAACAGAGGCAATATACACATAACTGCCATCTGCCGCGATAACGGACTCATCTGCCGGTAGTGACAGGATTTCCTGAACACTGCCAAAGGTTACACCGTTGTCTGAGCTGATACTGATTTCAAGGGCTTCGGACAGCCCCTTCCCAAAGGTGACATAGACATATCCGTCTGCGGCTGCTACCCGGGGGGATCTGCGATGCCGATAGGCTTCTGTCGAAGGAAGAATATCAATCTTCTGGTTTGCCAGAAAACTGGTGCCGCCATCCACGCTTCTGGCCAGGTATATGCTTTCTCCGTCACTGTTCGACTGGTCTCTGTCGTCTTTCCAGACGATAAAGATCGTACCATCAGATGCCACCGCAATAGAGGGTACAGCTGTATGCCCGCTGCTGGCACTCTGGGCTGTATCATTGACCCGGACATTTGTTCCAAATGTTATTTTTCCGGTTGAATCAACGGTTCCTTTTGCAAAATAAACATCATATCCAATGGTGTTAGACGTGGCAGCGCCTGCCCTTGCGTCCTGCCAGGTGCTATAAACAGTATCCCCGTGTATCGCAATTGAAGGAATGCCGTTGCGGAGCAGCTGTTCAAATGCACTCCCATCATCATTCACAAGGGTATCGGACGCAAATTGCGCATAAAGTATGCCTGAAAAACAAAAAATACCTATAACGCTGACTATAAAAAAAGTCTTGATTTTTAATAAAAATCTGTTGCCGTTCATACATGGTCTCCTTTTTATGTATTGTCCATTTTTTCCACCTGTTTTTGTCTATGTTGCAGTCATTTAAAGAAAAAATAGGTTAAACATTCATAGACGATACATGGATTCAGATTGTATAAATCGTTTGAAGCCCAATCTACAAGTGAGTTATCGCGATACGATAGATAGGAGCTTATTTTTTGTCAAGAGAAATATAAAAAATTATTAAAGTTGAAATATGCACCCAGCCTGGAAATTATTTTGTCTCCATTGGATGATTCTCCTGTTGATTGTTCACCTGGAAGATGTATTAAAATAACTACATGTAGACTCAATTCTACAGCTTTGTTCTTTGGTTTATTATTCCAAAAAAAATCGAAAAAAATCTAATCCCTTTACATAACAAGTGTTTACATATTATCATCACTTGAATTACATTCATGGCCCGAGGCTTGCACTATCTTTTGTATTCTCTAATGAATACTGCGGCTATTTTAAAACTAACTTTTAAAGGAGGCTCCCATGAACAAAAAACAATTTTTTTCGCTGATTTGTCTATTTTTCGTTTTCCTGGTATTTTCCCCTTCCCTCAGGGCAGAACAACCCATTAAAGTGGCCCACCTGGCCTGCCTCACAGGCGCCTATGAAGCCTATGCCAAACAGGCTGTGGAAGGATTTAAATTAGGCCTTGAATATGCCACCAACGGGACATTCAAAGTTTTGGGCCGGCCCATTGAAGTCATTGTTAAAGATACCCACATGAAACCTGAAATGGGAAAACAGCTTTTAACAGCTGCCTTTCAGGACGATAAAGTGGACCTGGCAGTAGGACCTGTTTCATCGGCCGTGGCCATGGCCTGCCTGCCCGTTGCCAAGGAGTTTAAAAAAATCCTCATTGTGGAGCCGGCAGTGGCTGATTCCATTACAGGCAAGGCCTGGAACCGGTACATATTTAGAACGGGCCGGAATTCTTCCCAGGATGCCATTGCAGGAGCTGCTGCCATTGGCGGGCCCAATGTTCATGTGGCCTATATTGCCCAGGATTATACCTTTGGCCGGGACGGAGTTGCCACGGCTAAGGAAGCATTAGCCGCCACAGGGGCCAAGGTTGTCCATGAAGAATACATGCCGCTGGATACTGTTGATTTTACCGCCCCTGCCCAGCGCATCATCAAGGCCATGGATAAACTGGAAGGCAAAAAATACCTGGCCATCTATTGGGCCGGGAAAAACAATCCCACGGCGAAACTCAATGCCATGAAGCTGGATAAACGGTACAACATCAGCCTGGCCGTTGGCGGCAATATCATTGACGTGCTGAAAACCTATAAAACCCTGGTGGGTGCCGAAGGCGGTAACTACTACTATTATGAAAGCCCGAAAAATGAAATTAACGACTGGCTGGTAAAAGAACATTTTAAGCGATTTAATGCGCCTCCGGATTTTTTCACCTGCGGCGGCATGACTGCTGCCCTGGCCGTGGTCAAGGCGCTTAAAACTGCAGGAACAACGGATACTGAAGCCCTTATTACAGCCATGGAAGGCATGCAATTTCAAACCCCAAAGGGTGAAATGGTATTCAGAAAAGAAGATCACCAGGCCCTTCAGGACATGTATGCCTTTAAAATTACCACCCGGGAAGGGATCGCCTGGGGCATTCCCGAAGTGACACGGGTCATCTCATACAAGGACATGAACATTCCCATCAGGAACACTGGCAAATAACAAAGGAGTGTTTAAATGACACCGGTTCCTGCTATTGAAACTCCTGCTATTGAAACTCCTGCTATTGAAACCAGGCAACTTTCCATTCAGTTCGGCGGCCATGTTGCTGTCAATTGCCTGGATTTAAAAGTTGCACCACATTGCCTGAAATCTATTATCGGCCCCAACGGGGCCGGTAAAACCACCTTATTCAACCTGATTTCAGGGCAGTATACCCCCACCTCGGGAAATATTTTATTGAATGGAAGGGATATTACCCGGATGGGAGTGGCAGACAGGACAAGGCTTGGGATCGGCCGATCTTTTCAACTCACCAATATATTCCCCAGCCTGACTGTGCTGGAAAATGTTCGTTTGGCCCTCCAGGCAAAAGAGAATGTCGGAATGGTGTTCTGGAGACATTACAAAGCCTATCCCAAACTTGCAGAACACGCTTATGAATTGCTCAAACAAGTGATGCTGGCTGACAAGCACCGTTTTATGGCCAGCCTTCTGACCCATGGGGAACAACGAAAACTGGAGATTGCCATTCTCCTTGCTCTGGACCCGGATGTCCTGCTCCTGGATGAGCCCACTGCCGGCATGAGCCTGGAAGACGTGCCAGCCATCCTGGACATCATCCAGGGAATTAAGGAGACAAAAACCCGGACCATTCTCCTGGTGGAACATAAGTTTGATATGGTCATGGCCCTGTCCGATTCCATTGCCGTTCTCCAGGAGGGCAGGGTGATCTGCGATGACACACCAGATGCGGTTTCAAACAATGAAAAAGTGCTGGAAGCCTATCTGGGAGGAGGTGTGACCCATGCCTGATATGATAGAAACCAAGCCCCTGGTTCTTTGTCTTGAAAATGTGCACACCCACATTGACCAGCACCACATCCTCCAGGGAGTGAGCATGGATGTGGCTGCCGGAGGTGCCACCATCCTCCTGGGACGCAACGGGGCCGGAAAATCCACGACCCTTAAAAGTGTGATGGGCCTTCTGCCCGTTTCCCAGGGTCGGATTTTTTTCAATGGCCAGTCCATTGAAGCATCAAAACCCTATGAGATTGCCCGCATGGGCATGGGATTTGTTCCTGAAGACAAGGCAGTCCTGTCTACCCTTACTGTGGCTGAAAATTTTCGGCTCTCCATGTTCCGGGAAAATGAAAAAACCCATAAAAAACTGGCTGAGGTACTGGACCTGTTCCCTGCCCTGAAAAAATTCTGGAAAAGACAGGCCGGGTTGTTGTCCGGAGGACAAAAGCAGATGCTGGCCATTGCAAGGGTATTGGTATGCGAACACACGCTTTTGCTGATTGATGAACCCTCCAAGGGCCTGGCTCCCATTGTGGTGGACCAGCTGGCAGAATCTTTGATCCAGATCAAAGATAAAACCAAGGTGATCCTGGTGGAACAAAATTTTCGCCTGGCCCAACAGTTGGGTTCGGATTTTTTCATACTGGATGACGGCAGGGTGGCCTTCCACGGCCCCATGGATGAGCTGGCCCGGGACAAAATCATGATGAAAAAATATTTAGGGATATAATGACAACAGATATGCTGAAATTTCAAACCAGAAATCGACCTTTCCAACAATATGCCGGATGGATTATCGGTATAGGACTGTTTTTGCTACCCCTTATTCCAATGGACCTGACCACTTACTTGACCTTGACCGTTGCAGGGATTTCCCTTGGCATGCTCATTTTTCTCATCGCCTCTGGACTGACCCTGATTTTCGGGCTCATGGATGTTCTGAACCTTGCCCATGCCGCTTTTTTTGCCTTTGGTGCCTATGCCGGATTCACGGTTTTGAACCTTCTGAATAATGCCGGATGGATTGATACGGCCAACCTGGCCCAGAGCCTGTTTTACCTGGCTCTGGCCTTGGGAGCGGCAGGTCTTGCCGGTGGAGGCCTGGGCATACTCACGGAAAAAATCGTGATTAAACGGGTATATGGCAACCATTTGATGCAGTTGCTGGTCACGGTAGGGGTTTCCTTTGTCATCGTGGAACTTCTCAAGATGATCTGGGGGGTCAATGACGAGGTGGTTCCCGTGCCCATGGGATTTCAGGACGCTTTCATTATTTTTGGGGTTTTTATTGAGTATTTCAGAGTGGTGGCCATTTTCCTGGGAATTACGATCTTTGCAATCCTTCAATATATATTAAAACAAACAAAACTGGGGATTATCGTCCGGGCAGGGGTTGAGAACCAGGAAATTGTAAAGGCAACGGGATATAATATCTCTTGGATTTTTACCCTGGTTTTTGCAGCAGGGGCCGCCCTTGCCGCCATCGGCGGCACCATGATGGCCATTTTCAACCAGGCAATAGATCCTGGAATGGGAAACCAGTTCCTTATCTTTGCCCTCATCGTTGTAATTATTGGTGGTTTGGGATCTGTAACCGGCAGCTTTGTCGGGGCTGTTATCGTTGGGCTTTCGTTCAATTATGTGGCTTTTCTTTGGCCCAAAATGGCCCTGGGTGTCAATTTCATGATCATGGTAGTCATTCTTTTAATTCGCCCCAAAGGGCTGTTTGGCAAGGATTAGGATATGGATATCAAAGAACTCACAAACCTGGAAACATCAGGAAAAACAACTATCCAGGGATTGGCCATGGCAGGGGTGATCTTTATTTTTTTCATCATACCATGGATCATTCCCTCCTTCAGGGTCATGGATGTCATGGCAAAAATAATGATCTTTACCATTGTCGTAGCCTCTTTTGATCTCCTTTTGGGATATACGGGGATACTCTCCTTTGCCCATGGCATGTTTTTCGGCATTGGTGCCTACAGCATTGCCTTGATCCTCTATCATTCAGACACACCAGCCTGGTATCACATTTTCCTTGCTGCAGGCACAAGTATTGTGATCAGCGTGGTGATCTCCCTTATGATTTCCTTTTTCTCCCTGCGGGTCAAGGCTATTTTCTTTGCCATGCTCACCCTGGCCCTGGCGGAATTTGCCCATATTCTGGGGGTACAATGGAGCGATCTTACTGGCGGGGCAGATGGAATTTCCTTTACCCTGCCCGGGATATTCAATTTTGGACAGACATTGGGAACCTTGTTCAACACCCAGATCAATGGGCGGCTCATGGTCTATTATCTGATTCTGGTCCTGGCCATTTTTTTATTTGCAGGAATGCTGCGGTTTATCCGCTCCCCTTTGGGCCGGGTATTAAAAGCCATCCGGGAAAATGAACAGCGGACAATTGCCCTGGGGTATAAGACCTTCAGATACCAAACCTGTTCCATTGTCTTTTCCGCCTGCATTGCTTCTTTGTCCGGAATTTTATTTGCCATGTGGCTCTGTTATGTAAACCCGGATTCCGTATTTCATACGGCCATTATGGTGAATATTCTGCTCATGGTCCTTATCGGCGGCATGGGAACCCTATATGGCAGCCTTATCGGAGCAGGCTTTTTCATTGTCACGGAAAACTGGCTGCCGGGTCTCTTGAAATCCCTTGCCGGACTGGCATCTGACAACGTCATCCTGGCGAATATGGCAGACCGGTGGCAGCTTTATTTTGGTATCCTGTTTGTCCTGGTGGTCATTTTCTTTCCCAAGGGAGTGATCGGCACCCTGCGTGTCATCCAGGACCGGAAACACCAACTCCATAATTCATAAGGAATCCTTAAATGAAAATCAGATCAGAATTTGTCAGTGTCAATGACCGGAGCATCCATGTTAGGGTTTACAACCCGGATGAAACAAAAACAATCGTCTGCTGGCATGGCCTTGCAAGGAATGGATTTGATTTTGAAACCCTTGCCAGAGAACTTGCCCCCAATTACCGTATCCTTTGTCCGGATACCTTAGGTCGGGGCCTGTCCCAATGGCCCATGGACCCTGCAACAGAATATAATTATCCCAATTATCTGGCCATTGCCATGGGCATCTGCCACCATTTCAACGTAAAGCAAATGGACTGGATCGGTACCTCCATGGGGGGCATCATCGGCATCCTTCTTTCCAGCGGTCCCTATAAGGACAGGATACAGCGTCTGGTTATCAATGATATCGGTCCTGAGATACCCGCTGATGCCCTGACAAGGATCATTGATTATGTTTCCGGGGAACAGCCCGGATTTGATACCTTTTTTGAGTACCAGGATTATTTAAAGCAATTGTACGGGGTATGGGGGCAAAGATCCGATGACCAATGGATCAGAATGACTGAGACCTCCCTTCGCCGCAACGATAGGGGGCAGTTCACTGTTCACTTTGATCCTGATATTATTCAGAAGTCCGATGAAACAGTGCCAATAACGGACCTCTGGGAACCCTTCAAAAAGGTGACATGTCCCATTCTGCTATTCCACGGCCTTTTATCAGATGTACTGACCCTGGATATTGTGAACCAGATGAAATTGTCCCAGCCCGATATGAGGGTCATCACCATCAACGACTGTGGCCATGCACCCGGCCTCCATATCCCTCAACACAATGATCCCATATTGAAATTTTTGGCCTGACTGGTTTGCAAAAAAATTCCTATCTGCCGGCATTAAGATTCAAACACAGGGAAACTAGTACATTTCAGAATAATTGATGTTGTGGATTTGTGAGAGTTTTTCAAGCTCACTCACACACATTCATGGCTCAATTATTCTACTTATAAACATATGCCGGCAGCCATGTTACAAGCTCAGGCCAGATTATAATGACACAAAGGCCTACGAGCTGCAGAATAATAAAAGGTACCACTCCCTTATAGATATCAATCAGTTTGATATCAGGAGGACAGACACCCTTTAGATAAAAGAGTGCAAAGCCTACGGGGGGTGTTAAAAATGATGTCTGCAGGGTAACTGCCACCAGGATCACAAACCAGAGAAGTTCTGGATTTGATATAACATTAAACCCGTTGATACTGAATCCCAGAGATGAGATGACCGGAGAAACCAGGGGCAGGATAATCAGCGTGATTTCAATCCAGTCCAGGAAAAATCCAAGCAGAAAAACACAGCCAAGGATTATAGTTAGAATACCGTAAGATCCAAAGGGTATTCCCGTCAGGATTCTTTCAATAAATTCATCCCCTCCAAGGCATCTTAAAACCAGGGCAAATGTTGTTGCCCCAAGAAAAATTGCAAATATATAGGCCGTGGTGTTGAAACAGCTTTTCATTACATCAAGGATAACGGAAAAATTTAGTTTTTTATTATACCAGGCCAGCATAGTGGCACCAAGTGCTCCAACCCCAGAAGCTTCCGTAGGCGTGGTTATGCCGGCAAAGATTGAACCCAGGACGGCTATGATAAGGATCACCGGAGGCAGAATGGTCTTAAAAACATCAAATATCATTCGCCATTCAATGGGCCGCCTGTCCTTGCTGATGGGTGCAACAGACGGTTTTAGATAGCTGAAAACAAGAATATATATGATATATAAAACCCCCAGCAATAAACCGGGAATCACGGCACCCATAAAAAGGTCCCCTACGGAAAGCCCCAGCTGATCCGCCATGATAACCAGCATGATGCTCGGCGGAATAAGTATCCCCAGTGTTCCGGCACTTGCAATGGTTCCAAGGGCCAATGTTTTTGAATATCCCTGTTTTGTCATGGCAGGAAGAGACAACAGGCCCAGCAGCACCACTGATGCCCCGATAATTCCCGTGGATGCGGCAAGAACAATCCCTATGAAGGTTACCGTCACGGCAAGTCCGCCATGGATTTTCCCGAAAAGCTCCTGCATTGATGTCATCATTTTTTCGGCAATACCGGATTTATCAAGCATCAGTCCCATGAAAATGAACATGGGCAGGGCCACCAGAACCCAGTTGTCCATGTATTTAAAAATCCGGTTCACGGACATGCCAAGAGTGAGGTAATCAAGGCCCGTCATCGTCCCGAACCAGGTGTCTGATATGGTGGCAATAAGGGTAAAAAGAACTGCAACACCACCCAGGACCCATGCAACGGGAAAGCCTGTAAACAGCAACCCCACAAAAGTTAAAAACATTGCTATGACAAAATAATCACCTGTTTCCATCTGAGCTTCCTTTTCGTATGGAGTTGAGAATTCGAATTGCCCGTGAAGCCGCGGCCAGAATCAGCAAGCCGAAACTGAAAGGGATAACACCTTTTATGATCCACCTGAAGGGAAGTCCCAAAGGTGCGTCAGAACTCTCGTTAACCCGGAAGGACTCATGAAAAAAATCCAGGCTCTGGTCAAATATGACAAAGGCAAAAGGGAGCAAAAGAAAGAGGATGCCAAACAATTCCCATCTGTTTTTCCATTTTTGGGTCATGCCTGCCTGGATGATATCCACCCGGATGTGAGAATCGGTCACCAAAGCATAGGATGCACCGATCATGATTCCAAGGCCGTAAAGGTGCCATTGCAGTTCCTCTAACATCACCAGGCCATGGCCGAACCCATATCTTAATACGACCTGAAGAATAATGACGGCAATCAGTATCCCATTGCCCCACATGACAATATGACCGATGTATCTGATAAAATGATCCGATGCATCACATAATCTGTCCGATACCCCCTGGACCTTTTGTTTCATAACAATACCTTTAAAAATTGGATATGCAAAAATTCATTAAACTTGTGCCGGATAAATTGGCTTTCCCGGCACAAGTTTAATATCTGTACATCTGATCTGATCCGTCAGAAACTATTTATCAAGTCCCCTGGGTAGAAATGCGTAGTTCGTCCACATGGCATACTCTTTTCTGAAGGCTTTTAAGTCTTCCCATGTTTCCTTGAACATGGGGCTGGTTGTTGATAATTCATCAGCAACCTCATACCAGGCCTTTTCAAAAGCAGCTAGAATTTCTTTTGAATAATACTTGTTCTGAACCCCGTGTTTTTCAACATTCTCAACCATTGCTTTTGCCTGGATTGCTTCTGTGAATGCAAATGCATCTGCTGTTGCAGCCTTGCAGATGATTTCCATAAGCATTTGTTGGCCCGGGCTCATACTGTTCCAGGTGTCCTTGTTGATAAGAAGCTCGAACAGGGTGGCCTGCTGATGCCAGCCGGGAAAATAGTTCATTTTCGCAATTTTATAAAATCCAAGCTTTGTATCAATGGCCGGCATGGAAAATTCTGTAGCGTCAATGGCGTTCTTTTCAAGGGCTGCAAAAATTTCACCACCCGGTATCAGACTTACAGATGCGCCCAGTTTCTGCAGGACCTTTCCACCCAGGCCATAATATCTGATTTTAAGTCCCTTGATATCATCAACGGTATTAATCTCTTTTTTAAACCACCCGCCCGTTTCAGGTGCAATAATGCCACAAGGGATTACATGAACATTAAACCCTGCATCATCATACATCTTCTGGTATAATTTTCTGCCATTCCCATAATACATCCATGCTAAAAATTCTCCGGCCTCAGGTCCGAACGGGATGGTTGAAAAAACGGAAGACCCGGGCATTTTGCCTTCCCAATACCCTGAAATACTGTATCCGGCATTAACTTTTCCTGTGGATACGGCATCAAGGATTTCAAAGGGCGCTACCAGTTTTCCCGGTTCATAAATTTTCATTTGCAGGCTTCCATTGCTGGCAATCCCAATTCTTTCTGCTATCCAGGTCGTTGTTGTGCCAAGGCCCGGCAGTGTGGCGGCAAATGTTGTGGGAACCTTCAGCAGAACCGGTTTTTCCTCTGCCAGCAGCGGGTTTGATAAAAACAGCACGGCAATAAAGACAAATAACGATAACATTGTGATAGATCTTCTTTCCATTTTACTCTCCTTTTTTATGAATTTTCACCGCACCCAGCGATACGGATTATGGATTTTTAATGTTAAAAATTTATGCTCGGTACAAAACCACCCTGATGTTCTGAACCGTTTTTTTCAATAGGTGAGCACACAGCCACCATCAAACAAAAGGTCTCCGCCCACAAGATACTTGGCATGTTTTGAAAATCCAAAAACAATCAAATTTGCCACCTCTATGGGGGTCATCATCTCCTTGACACGGGATGTTCCCATCATGACATTTTTAATGACATCTTCTTTACTTATGCCCCTTTGTTCTGCCTGGGCATCTATCTGCTTATCAGCCAGCGGTGTTCTTACAAATCCTGTGCTAACGGTAAATGATCTGATGTTTCCTTTTCCTTCGGCGGAAATCGACTGGCTCAATGCCCTGAGTCCAAACTTGGTAATATTGTACGCCGGCTTATTCATGGTGCAGATATGCCCGTGGATTGAGGACATATTGGCTATAACCCCTTTTCCGTCCGGGCTTTTTTTCATGTAGGGAATGACAAGCTTTGATAGTAATAATGGTGCTCTTAGCATCAATCTGTGCATGAGATCATATTTTTCCATGGGGAAATCTTCAATGGCGTTCACATGCTGAATTCCGGCAATATTGGCCAGGTATTTAATCTGTCCAAGCTTTGAAGCTTCTTTAACCGCATGTTGAACCTCATCATCATTACACAGATCGGTTTTTATAAAAACCATCTGCCCACCATAATCTCTGGCGGTTTTCTGGGTGATTCTTCCTTCCTCTTCATTAATATCAAGCCCAATGACCATGAGCTGGTTTTTAGCCGCAGCAATTGCAGTTGCCCTGCCTATTCCTGTTCCTGCACCAGTGACAATACAGACATTTGCCGTGTTAAAATTTTCGTCTTTAATAATCAATGTTTCGTCTGAATAGATTTCAGGTTCTTTAATTAACATATTTATCCTTTCAAATATCGATTAAGAAAATATACATTTCATAAATAGATGTTCCCTTTTCAAATATATAAAGCAAGTTTCAGGCCAGGCAGCCCAGGGATGAGACAGGAACATTTGATATCCCTGTGGTTGCTGGTTTTAACTATTTTAATATTTTTGTCGACTTTTATTTTTGAAAGTTTTATAGTTGAAAAAATGTAGCAACTTTTATACATGTAGTTGTTTAAAGACGGCTTGGTCAATTTGAAAATACAGTTTATAAAAGGAACTCACCATGACGGAAAATAAAATCCCCATTCAGGAATTGCAAAAAAAAATTGAGCTGTATCAACTGATATTTGATAATATTAATGCCGGGAGCACCATCACCGATGCAGACGGTTATATCACCCATTTTAATAAACCCTATGGCCGATTTTTAAATCTTGACCCGGATGCCCAGATCGGCAGGCATTGCACTGACGTAATTCAAAACAGCAGAATGCATATCGTTGCCAGAACCGGAAAAGCGGAAATCAATAAATCACACCGAATAAAAGGACATGATATGGTAGTTCAAAGAATTCCCATTAAAAAAGACGGCAAAGTAATTGCAGTCTATGGCCAGGTCATGTTCCAGAATATTGAAGAAGTAAAACAACTTGCGGCAAAGCTGTCCATGCTTGAATCAAAAGTCCAGCTCTTTGAAAAAGAACTCTTTGACCTTCGGTCAACCAAATATACATTTAATTGCATCATCGGAGAAAGCAGCGAAATAAAATACCTGAAAGAAGAAGCCCTGAAAGCTGCTTTAAATGATTCAACCGTTCTGGTTACAGGAGAGAGCGGGACGGGCAAGGAACTTTTCTCCCAGGCAATTCACAATGCCAGCCCGAGAAGGAGCCACCCCTTTGTTCGAATTAATTGTGCGGCAATACCAAAGGATCTTTTAGAGTCAGAATTGTTCGGATATGTTGAAGGCGCTTTTACAGGGGCGAAAACCAAAGGGAAACCTGGAAAATTTGAACTTGCCAACAATGGCACCATTTTTCTTGATGAAATCGGCGATCTGCCTATTGAAATGCAACCCAAGCTGCTTCGGGTACTTGAAGAAAAGGAATTTGAAAGAGTCGGCGACACCAAAATCATCAGATCTGATTTCAGGGTGATTTGTGCCACAAATCAAAAGCTTGAAGATCTGATGGAAAAACAAAAATTCAGAAAAGACCTTTTTTATCGCCTGAATGTCATACCCATATATATCCCCCCTTTAAGAATGCGACAAAAGGATATCATCCCCCTTGCCATTCATCTTTTGAAAAAAATGACCATGGCAGCCAATCGACCACAAATGGATATAGAAAAAAATGCGGAAATGGAATTAACAAACTATGCCTGGCCCGGCAATGCCCGGGAATTGTCCAATGTTCTTGAACGTGCCATGTATTCATCAAACAACAACACGATTTACAAAGGAGACCTGCCTTTTAATCTGGATTACAATACACAGCTTCCAGGGAAAAAGAAAAAACCCACCCTTAAAAATGTCCAGAACCAGGCCCAGATAAAAGCCATTTACCAGGCCCTTGCCAAGACAAATTACAACAAGGCAAAAGCTTCAAAACTGCTGGGGATCCACAGGACACTGCTGTATAAAAAAATGAAAGAATACGATATCGGGCTTAAGCCTGAATGATCACCCGATTCCGAATGCTGCGATCAAATGGAGAATTGCTCCCTATAGGCGCAATTTCCTTTTATCCCTTTTTTTGAAAACACAATCTGCCACAATTGATTCCTTCTTGACCTGAAACTACTTGCACTTAAAAGAAGATAATAGGTCCACATACGGTAAAACCTTTCATCATAGGCCTCTTTGATTTTCTCCCAATTTTTTGTAAAATTATTGTGCCAGGCCATCAAAGTGCGATCATAATATTGTCCAAAGCTATGCCAATCCTCGAGTACAAATAAGCCTTCAAAGGCGGAGGTAATTTGTTTGGCCGAAGGTAACATTGAATTGGGAAAAATATACTTATTAATCCACGGATCTGTTGAATCCACAGAAGAGTTTCCTGCTATCGCATGCAGTAAAAAAAGACCGTCTGCTTTTAGACTCTGATGGACAACTTTTAAAAAAGTTCTATAATTTTTACTGCCTACATGTTCGAACATGCCTATGGAAACAATACGATCAAATTGTCCTTTTAACGCCCGATAATCCTTTAATTCTACTTTCACATCAAGTCCTTGACAAAATTTATTTGCAAATTCCACCTGGTCCCGGGAAACAGTTATACCATATACCTTCGCCCCATATTTTTCAGCGGCATATTTTGCAAAACCTCCCCAGCCACATCCGATATCCAAAACACTCATACCCGGCAGTAATCCTATTTTTCGACAAACCAGGTCCAACTTTGCTTCCTGGGCCTCATCCAGTGTTTTCGCATTTTTCCAAAAAGCACAAGCATAGTTCATCCCTTTGTCCAGCATCATGGAAAAAAGGTGATTGCCGATGTCATAATGTCGTTTACCAATTATAAATGCCCTTGATCTGGTTTGGGCATTTATGATCTTTGCCTTGAGAAGAATCCATAAAAATACCATTGAATTTATTCTTACTTTTTTGTCTAATCGAGCATCTAAGATTTTTTTAAAGAATTGATCAAGGGCTTCACAATCCCACCAGCCATCCATGTAGCTTTCCCCCAGAGCAAGAGAGCCTCCTGATAAGACCCTTTCATAAAACCCGGCATTGTGTATCTGGATATCCCAAGGTCTGCTCCCATTAATTTCAATGCCTAACGGCGTTAGGATCGACTGTATGTTTTTTTCTATTTTTGATTCCATCATGTAACTATCCTTTGTTTAATTACACGTAAATCATAATAGTACTTGATAAATAAATTACCAGTTTACTGGTAAAACTGTCAAGCTCATGTTTGCGCAAAAAAAAATACCCGATTATATGATTGCTTTTTCATAAGATTTAGTAAATAGTAATATATACCTTTTAAAATTTTGTGAGGCTGGGAATGAAAATTTTAAAGACCTTTCATAAATTCCCTGTTATTGTTTTGCTCCTGATGGTGTTTGGTTTGTCAACGGGTTCTGAATCAATCGGAAAATCCGACCATTATGCAGCTGCCCGCAAGAATATGGTTTTATATCAAATCAAGCATCGGAATATCACTGACCAGGATATATTAAATGCAATGGGATCAGTGTTTCGGCACGAATTTGTCTTACCGGGTGACAAGAAAAAAGCCTATGAAGACAAACCATTGCCCATTGGTTACGGCCAGACCATTTCACAGCCCTATATTGTTGCGCTCATGACCCAGTTGCTCAGTGTGGATAAAGGATCCAGGGTCTTAGAAATCGGAACAGGCTCAGGATACCAGTCAGCCGTCCTGGCCCGCATCGTCAAGGAAGTGTATACAGTTGAAATTGTAAAGCCGCTACATGATAGTTCCAATAAAGTCTTAAACAGTCTGGGGTATGAAAATATCCAGACCTTGAATGCAGACGGCTATTTTGGATGGAAAGAACATGCACCCTTTGATGCCATTATTGTCACCTGCGCTTCTGATTTTATCCCTCCCCCTTTAATAGACCAGTTAGCCCCGGGCGGTCTCATGTGTATTCCCGTTGGACCGCCTTTTAAAGTTCAACACCTGGTTCTGGTGAAGAAAGAAGAAAACGGAGAACTCTTAACCAAAGTCATTACCTCCGTACGATTTGTCCCCCTGACAAGAAATCAGTCAAAAAAAGAAAACTAAGTTGGAAGCGCCAGGCCCGAGAATTGTTAATTTTTGTGTTTTTTTTACATCTTTTTCAATTCTCAGTTATCAAATAATTTTCACTCGTATCTTTGCCTGGGCACAATGGCAAAATCTTTCGCCGCTGATTATCACCATGGCTCTTTTGGGATTTGGTGCCAGTGGTTCTGTGGTCAGTGTGATTCAAAAAAAAATTGAAAACAACTATTCCCTCTTTTTTTTCACAAGCCTGATATTGTTTCCTGTTTTTTTAATCTTTGGCTTTATCATCTCCACAACCTTGGTTTTTAATCCTTATGAAATGGTCTTCAACCCAGGGCAGATCATCAGCCTGTTCCTCTATTTTTCCCTCATGGGGTTTTCTTTTTTTCTGGGTGCTTTGATTGTCTGTATTGCTTTATTAAAACATTCCATATCAAAGACCTATTTTTTTAATCTTCTCGGGTCAGGGGCTGGTGCCCTGGCTGTTTTGGGGGCATCCTTTTTTTTTCACCCCCTTAATATAATGCTGGGTATTATCTTTATTGCAATGGTGCCGGCAATGGTAATGGCTTTCAAAAGCAGTGTTAAACATGTCTGCACTATAGGAATCATAACCGCTATAATTATCAGTACTCTTTTTACGTGTGACCTTCAGGTTACGTGTGACCTTCAGGTTACGTGTGACCTTCAGGTTACGTGTGGCCTTAAGGTTATGCTGTTTTCCTTTCCAGGTTTTAAAAAAGTCTCTCAATACAAAGCAATTTCAGGAGCCTTAAACCTGCCGGATGCCCAAATTGTTCATGAAGCTTACTCTCCTCTGGCTGTCATACAGGTGGTCCAGGCAAAAGGACTTCGATCCACTGCAGGGTTGAGCCTGATATCCCCTTTTCAGGTACCCGTACAGAAAGGGATTTTTTTTAACTCAGAATCAATGAGTTCCATAACCCCTTTTAAAGGTAACAAAAACGACATACGATACCTTCAATACCTGGCATCCTATCTCCCTTTTCATGTGATGGATAAACCTGATCAAAACCGTGTGCTGATTATTGGATCAGGCGGTGGAGAATCCATATTAAAATCTATTTTAAGCGGGTTTAAATATATTGATGCCCTTGAAGTAGACCCTTGTGTCATTTCTCTTATGGAAAATCAATTCAGTTCTTATTCCGGGGATATCTATACCAGGGAAAATGTGACCATCCATCACCATGAGGCAAGAAGTTTTATAAAACAGAACCAAAAAAAATATGACCTTATCGAGCTGTCCATGATTGATGCCTACAATACCGCCGCATCAGGCGTTTATGCCTTAAATGAGAGCTATCTGTATACCATTGAATCCATAAAAGAATATCTTGGGCATTTAAATGACCATGGACTTCTGGCCATCAGCAGATGGGTGGTCACCCCTGCAAGGGACAATCTTAAAATATTCAACATGGTGATACAAGCACTGCGGCAAATGGGAATTGATGATGTTCAGCAGCACCTTATTGCCATACGGTCTCTTCAGACCCTGACTCTTCTGGTTTCCAAATCTGCAGTCCCTGAAACAATGATCCATAAAACAAAGGCCTTTGCCAGAGAACGGCTTTTTGACCTGGTCTATTATCCAGGCATAAGTGACAAACAAGTCAATCAGTATATTAAGCTCAACACCCCTGTATATCATCAGTCTTTGCAAAAACTTATGTCCAAAGATTCAAAAGACTTTATTAAAGCCTATGACTTTGATATCCGTGCTGCCACGGACAACAGGCCTTATTTTTATAATTTTTTTAAACCCGCAGTGTTCAGATATATAAAAACCTATGGCCCATCCCAGATCCCTGTTACTGAATGGGGGTACCTTATTCTCCTGATCATCCTTTTGCCGGTCCTGGTCTTAAGTTTTGTTTTTATTATCCTGCCCTTATGGATAACGGGCCAAAAAACAACAGGGATGAAGAAAACCATATTTGCCTATTTCTCTCTTATTGCCGTGGGGTATTTTTTTATTGAAATGCCGATGATACAAAAAATGATTCTTTTTTTGGGCCATCCTGCTTATTCCCTTTCCGTCATTATTTCAGGGTTTCTTATTTTTTCCGGTATCGGCAGCCTGTTTTCACCAAGGCTTTTCCCTGAAAGCAAAAGAATTCTTTATTCAAGCTTTTTTATTGTTCTTATTACAGGTCTTTATCTCATATTCATGGACAAAATAATTTTATTTTTCATATCTTTTTCCCTTGGACCCAAAGTGGTCCTGGTTCTGATGATGATTGCACCTTTAGGATTTTTCATGGGGATCCCCTTTCCCTGTGCCTTGAGTTTTTTAAAAGGAAAAGATGAATTTTCTCTGGCCTGGGCATGGGGGATTAACGGCTTTTTCAGCGTTATCAGTATACTTTTGGCAACGGTGCTTGCCATTATCTATGGATTTAAAGCCGTCATGATTATTGCCATCTTAAGCTATGGCAGTGCAGGGGTTCTGTCTACAAAATCTGCTTTAAGAAAAGCTTAGTCCGATCGTGGTCAGGATTGACAAAAAAATGTTCCGGGGTTCCTTCTTCAACAATCTTTCCTTCATCCATAAAAATAACCCTGTCCCCCACTTCCCTGGCAAATCCCATTTCATGGGTGACGCAGACCATTGTCATGCCTTCTCTTGCAAGGGTTTTCATAACATCCAAGACCTCTCCGATCATTTCCGGATCAAGGGCGGATGTGGGTTCGTCAAAGAGCATGATTTTCGGGTCCATTGCAAGGGCCCTTGCAATGGCCACACGCTGCTGCTGACCTCCTGAAAGGTTTGATGGATGGGCATGGGCTTTATCCCCGATGCCAACCTTTTCAAGAATGGCCATGGCTTTTTCTTCCCGCTCTTTCTTCCCTCTTTTTCTGACCAGTTTCTGGGAAACTGTCACATTTCCAAGGATGGACAAATGGGGAAACAGGTTAAAGGACTGGAACACCATTCCCATCTCAGCCCGAACCTTATTGATATTGGTCTTTGGATCAAAAATATCCACACCATCCACGAGGATCTGGCCTTGCTCTGCTGTTTCCAGGCGATTCAGACATCTTAAAAAAGTACTCTTTCCTGAGCCTGACGGCCCTATCACAACCACCACTTCTCCGGCTTCAATTTTATTTGAAACATCCACAAGAGCTTTGACCTCGTGGGGGACATAAAATGTTTTATATATGTTTTTTACTTCTATCATTTTGTTGAAGTCCTCCGTTCCAGATATTGAACAAACATGGAAAGTGTAAAGGTCATCAAGAGGTAAAGAATGGCGCACAGAATCCATAACTCAAAAGTCTGGAGACTTGTGGTGATCCCTTCACGGGTAGCCTTTGTCAACTCCCGGATGGATATCATGCCCAACAGGGATGAATCCTTGATCAAGTTGATAAATTGTCCTGCCAGAGGCGGCAGAATGGTTTTCAATGCCTGGGGAAGGATAATGTAACGCATGCATTGAAAATAGGTCATTCCGGCAGAACGGGCAGCTTCGATCTGTCCAGGATGAATGGATTCGATGCCGGCCCGGACAATTTCAACCACATAGGCCCCTGTAAACACAGATAATGCAGCGATACCGTACCACTCGGAGTTGAGTTTCGGGATACCATTCATCATAAGGAGTTTATTCATTGTGGTTCCCAATACAAAATAGGCGATCATGATCTGAACCAGCAAAGGAGAACCGCGAATGATTTCCACATAGGTAATGGCTGACCATTTCAGGACAGGGGTGTTGGACACTCTTGCCACACCTCCGATGATCCCCATGAGAATTCCCAGAATCGTCGATATGACACTGATTTTCAGGGTGATCCACACACCTCTGGAGATCAGGCCCGCTTTCAACCCGCCCGGGTATTCGGAAAGCACATCCCCCGAGGTAATAAAATCTCCTTCATTCATGGTATTGGAATAGGAGAATTTTGGAACCGTATAGGTTTTTTCCCCGCTATCATCATATTTGATGGCCAGATCCACCATTTCCCCTTTGTCGGTGATCTTTGAGACTTCACCATTGCCATCGGCATATACCTTGATTGTTTCGTGGTACACAAAATACTTTGGAACCTTGAACCACCGCCACTGATAGTCAACAGCATAGGTGGCGTAGTATACAGCCCCTATCACCAACAGCAGAAGCGCCACAAAACCTGCCACTGAAAACCAATAGGCTGTCGGGTTACTAAGCCTTTGAATATTGGATGTTTTGAATTCCATTTATTTTCAACCCTTAAAAAACAGGCCGGCAAGACTTTCTCCATCTGCCGGCCTTAAATTAAATGAATCAAACAAGCGCCCGATTATTTCTTAAGATTATCCTGCCAGTCTGAGGTTTTAAACCATTTATTATAAGATCTTTCATATCTTCCATCATTTTTGTACTGACGAAGGAAATTGTTCAGAAAATTGAGAAAATCCGGATCACCCTTTTTGATCGCCATGGCAAGCGGTTCATAGGTAAACGGGGTATTCAGGAAAACGGTCTTGCCATTGCCGTGCTGGGCCTGCATGATCTGGCAGAAAGGAAGGTCATAAATCAGCGCATCTGCATTGCCCTGGATCACTTCCATGGCAGCTTCTGCTTCTGCTTCAAAGGATTTGTAGGTGGCTCTCGGGATCATTCTCTGGGCTGCCTGTTCGCCAGTGGTTCCCAGTCTTGATACGATTACGTATTTGGGGTCGTTAAGGTCCTTATAGGATTTTACAACGCCTTTATGCTTGTTGTTCAGCAGGATGGTCTGTCCGACAACGATATAGGGATCGGAAAAGTTTACGGCAAGGTTTCTTTCCTGGTTGCAGGTTATGCCGCTGATAATGATATCGTACTTGTCTGTCACAAGACCCGGAATAATACCATCCCATGCTGTGTTGACCGGCACATATTTCACGCCCATTGATTTGGCCAGAGCTTTTGCCATGTCCACATCAAATCCCATGTATTGGCCGTTGGTATTGGTCATCTCAAACGGCATATAACCGGATTCAAAACCTACCCTGAGTTGTTTGTTTTTCAAAATGGTTTCAAGAGTTGATGTCTTGGCCAGATCAATATCAGCACTGAATGCCGGGACTGACACTAACAAAAACGCCATTGCAAACAAAGAAATTAATACTTTTTTCATCTTTTCCTCCTAGTTTTAAGTTTGACTTATTTTGGTGACCAAGCTTTTCGTTTTGGCAACCCTATTTATAAAGTCATGGTTAAAAAATAAAATCCTGCTTCAAATAAAACTAATATTTAGCACAATCATTTGAAATGGCAAGACTTATTCAAAAAAGGTTTCATCTTTTTAGAAATCGGCTATTTATTGCCTTGACTTTTATATGTTTTTTTATTGATCGTTAATCAATACTATAATAGTATTATTATAAAATATTCAAGAATAAACAATGACTGAGTATATGATTATGGAAAAGTTAAGAGATGGTCAGAATGGCATCTCTTTCTGCCGGGGCAACCCGCATGCCTTTCACCTTTTACAAGGCTTGACCATCTTAGACTGGAATGAAGACAAAAGAGACAGCACCTCACAATTTAAGAATCCTGGCAGTGTCGGATTTTATTGACAAGTCATTAACTCAAATGGTTGAAGACAAAACCCTTGAACCTGTGGATCTGATAATTGCCTGTGGCGATCTGGCCCCGGAATACCTCTCGTTTTTAAGGGACAGGCTTGATAGGCCTTTGTTTTATGTAAAAGGAAACCACGATATCCGCTACACATCATCCAATCCTGTGGGATGTGAAAATATTCACGAAAAAATTGTCTGCTTTAAATCGCTGAATATTCTGGGTCTTGAAGGCTCCATATGGTATAATGGCGGCATGAATCAATATACGGATAAAGAGATGAAAAAAATCATCTCGGGCATGTGGTTTTCCCTCTGGCGAAAAGGGGAAGTCCACATGGTGGTCACCCATGCACCGCCACGACACATTCATGATGCTGAAGACCGCTGCCATATTGGCTTTGAAAGTTTTGTCGATTTAATACACAAAAGAAAACCCGATTATTTTATCCATGGTCATATACACAAAGACTTTAAAACCCATGACGAAAGAATCACAACGGTAAATTCTACAAAAGTGATTAACACCTGTGGATTTACCATTTTAGAGGTCTATCCATGACAAACTTTTTTAAAAATCTTTTTTCATCAAAAAAAGACGAGGCTGAAAATCATATCAGTTCATTTAATGAACAAAAGACCCAGGAGGAAGATGTTCAATTCATCGACCACGGTATTAAAACAGTTGACCTGGATCATATCATTGGGAGTGTGGGCAAATACCATGATTTTGATTCCCAGTTCCGGCCCAAAAAACATGTATTAGAAAAACGGTTTTTAGATATTAAAAAAGCCATGCGTGAAGGGAAAGACCTGCCTCCGGTAAGGCTATATCAGATCAGGAATGATTATTATGTACTGGATGGCAATCACCGTGTATCTGCAGCAAAAGAGCTGGGCCGTTTTGATATCCAGGCAAAAGTGATTGAATTACTCTCTGCAAAAAATACCATGGAAAACCTTTTATATCTTGAGCAAAACAAGTTTTACAAAAAAACAGGTCTATCTGAAAAAATTGATTTAACAGAGGCTGGAAAATATAATTTTCTTGAAAAACAGATCAAAAAACATAATGACCATCTGACCAATATATCCGGCGAGAAAACCGAGTTTAAAAAGGCTGCCCAGGATTGGTACGACACCATTTATACGCCTTTAACCATCATCATAAAAAATGGAACTCTGATAAAGCATTTTCCCAAAAGAACCAATGCCGATCTTTACACCTATATTACTTACCATCATTGGGAAAGAGTCTCTAACCGACAATATGGTATTGGTATTGACCGCCTGATTCCACGGAGTATGGAAGCCTTCAGAACTGCCATGCTGGAAAAAACCACGCCGGATTATCCTGAAATGAAACGAAGCATAACTGCTTTTGTTCTGATAAATATTAACACATCAACACAAATAAAAATCCTCGATAAATTATTTGCCATAAATGAAGTTCAGGAGGTTCACTCTGTTCATGGAACCATTGATATCCTTGTGAAAATCGTTTTGAAAAGAGATTTTCTGGCATCTGATGCTGAAATCATTGCAGAATTCGTAGATCAACGAATACGAAGAATATCCGGGATAAACCGGACCCAGACTGTTATCCCGGGAATTTCAAGAGTCAAGGAAGGCTTTATATATTAAAATAATTTTAACATTGTCTTAATCTCCGGGAAAAATTTCATCAACCCGCCTTCCCTGATAAGGTCTTCATGGTGCTTGTACATGATGGTATCCCAGGTATTTAAAAAAAATTTCATGGGTTCCCGGACTTTTTCTTTATCAAAAAAAAATACCCCTTGTTGGATAATATCTTTTTTGGTTATTCCTGCTTCAAGCTTTTGAATAATTTTTTCTTCCCTCTGCCAGATATGACGAAGGCATTGGGACCAGGCCTGTGGGATTTGTTTTTCAAACACCCCGCCATGACAGGTAAGGATTAAGTTAACGTCCAGGCCGTCAAGCCTTAAAATCGATTCAACAATTTGTTTAACATTACAATCCATCCATCCATACCATGGACCAAATCGATCCAGGCCCATATCACCGGAAAAAAGAATTTTTTCATCCGGGAAATAAAACGATGTGTGAGAAGGTGAGTGGCCCGGGGTCTCCATAAGAACGATTTCAGGTGCCATGTCTTTAAAGGTGGTCTGTTCGTTGTAGCATTCATATGTTTTAAGCGGCGAGTATCCCATATCCACAGTAAAATCCTTCCATTTTTCCGCTATACTGGAGGGACCGGCTGTATGTTCAATAAAAAAATCAAGGGATGTCAGGTACGGCGCTTCAGCCTCCGGGATAAAGATAACAGCATCTGACAAGGTATTTACATGCCGGGTCCAGAGGAAATGGTCCAGATGGTAATGGGTGATAATGGCTGCATCGGGTTTTTCTTGTTCTATCAAACCAGGGGTTTCTCTGGCACCCATGTTCATATCAATCATTACTTTCTTTTTTGATTGGACAATAATCCCAGCACAGGATGTAAAATTCGTCATGGAATCCGGTTCCACATAGGTAATTTTATCTGTAATTTTTGTTCTTTTCAAAGAGTGCTTATTCCTCTATATCTGTTTTTTAAAATTTTTTTATTCTTTTCTCCAGATCCAGCAAATTCTTTTTTACCTCAAGCCCGCCTCCAAAACCTGTCAGGCTTCCGTTTTTTCCAATAACTCTATGGCAGGGTATAATGATTGAAATCGGGTTTTTCCCATTTGCCATACCAACTGCCCTTGATGCCTTGGGATTTCCGATTCTTTCTGCAAGCTGTCCATAGGATATGGTTTCTCCATATGGAATTTTCACAAGTTCCTTCCAGACCATTTTTTGAAAATCTGTACCCTGAATATTCAATTCAAGGTCAAACCTTGTCAATTCCCCTTTAAAATAGGCATTAAGCTGATCTATAGCTTGTAAAAATAATTCCTCTTTATAGATCCAGTCTTTTTCAGGTTCAATCCTTGTCTTTCCAAGGGGAAAATGAAGACCTTCAAGCAATTCATTGCCGCTTAATAAAAGGTTTCCTACAGGTGATTCAAAATAGCAATACTTCATTTTACCTCCTCTATCTAAGTTTCAATGTAATCGAACAACACCTGTTTTCCATACCTAATTTCAGCTTTATGGATCTCATTCTCACCCTCTTTTCAGAACAGACCAGTCTGGATTCTTAGTTTGCCTACAATCAAAACAATTCAAAGTCAAGATAATTTCAGTCATATTTATTTTACTTTTTTGATAATATTTTTTATAAAACCTTTATACTTTTAAACCAGTGCGATAATTTTTTTTTATATTGAAGCAACTATTGAAATTATTGATGTGGAAATGGGCAAAGAGCCTGAGTATTTGACGGTAGGTAAAACCCCCCTTGAGAGGGGGGTAAAATTGCTGTCAAAGTTAGATTCCATAAGGGTTAGCAAGGATAGAGGGTCCATGGTTTCCACGGAGGCAGATGACCTGTTCTATAAATTTATAGAACAGGTAGAGTCAATTTTTAAAAACCTCCCTAAGCCATTGAAATGGCTATCTTTTTTGCTTAATGATCTGATTTTATTAACCGACATTCCCTCAAAGGTTCAAAAAGCCTCTGTAAAACACAGCCTGAACAAGGCAAAGATATAAAAAGCATATCTGGACAAAAGCGCTTGCAAGACTTGAACAGGTATCTGGCAAGGTTTTTCAGGATATCACCCAAAAAGATTCCATCCCGTTTAAAGATCAGAATAATAATCTTTTGCCAACACTTGCGCTCAATGAATTCAGCGCAAGAGAAATCCAGACGTTTGCAGAAGATCTGGAGAAAACAAACAAAAAAAATGATCAGGAAAATGCAGGAAAAAAGAACTCTGGGCATTATCAGAAGAACCTTGATCATAGGAAAACCAAAGGACCTGAAAGGACTTTGATTCTGCAACTGCCTTTCAGTTAAAATCCAGGCAGCTTGAATTTCATGGTTACTTCCCCTGTTTTGTTGTTGATCTCAATCATTTTTTCCTGGTCCCCGACTTTTTCCATCTTCTGACCCGTGGCCATTTCCATGAGTCCGGCAATGAATTCCATGCCCGAATTCAGGACTCTTTCTATCTTTTCAGGGGGCTGGCTTGCCAGGATATTTTCAGGGGCCTTTTTGTTTGCTTCCTCGTCCCGGCTCAAAACTTCAGGATTCAGGAAAAATGGGGTGTCCTCAGGGATATCCTCGGGTTCGGCTGTCTCAAAGGTCATGGGTTCAGGTTCTTCTTCCATCATTTCCCTGAGCCGGTTGAGCATTTCATTCTTTTTTTCCCTGGAAAATTCAACCATGTCCGGGCCTTCTTCAAACACACCTTTAAACAAATCGGTTTTCAGTTGGATACCGGCCAGAATTCGTTCTTCAATACTTTGCTTTGCAATGAGATTGATGACATTGATGCAATGGCTTTCCTGGCCGATACGGCTGACTCGTCCGATGCGCTGGTTCATTTTTGCCGGGTTCCAGGGCAGTTCAAAATTGACAACACAATCAGCAGCCTGGAGGTTCAGGCCAGTGCCGCCGGCATCTGTAGACAAAAAAACCCGGCAGTCCGGGTTGTTGGTGAATTCATCAATAAGGGCTTGACGTTTTTTAACGGGCACTTTTCCCGACAATTCAATAAAGGGGATGTTCATGTCGGACAAATGCCTGGCAATCAAAAAGGTCATGGTGGTCCACTCGCTGAAGATGACCATTTTGCGATTGTTCTGGATGACCATCTCATCAAGGATGCTTTCAAGTTCTTTGAGCTTGGGGGAAATATGGGTGTCACGGTCAATGAGATAGGTGGAATCACAGACCATTCTCATGCGCAGCAAAAGAATCTGGATTCTTCTCATGTCCATGGGAGTTAAAAATTTTTTATTGAGCAGGGGAATAAGGGATCTTGCGTAGCCGCCGTGTATCTCCTGCTGTTCATCAGTGAGATCAATATAATAATTGTTCACCACTTCTTTGGGAAGGTCTTTGAGCACCTCTTCCTTTTTCCGCCGGATCAGGATCGGTTTTAATTTGTCTTTGAGCATGTCCAGGTTTTTATATCCGACAATACTGGTGTTTTTCTTTCTTGGGATCATGAAATGATCAGAGGCAAATTTCCACAGCGGGGTCAGCATATAGGGATCCAGAAATTGAACAATGGAATATACATCTTCAAGCTTGTTTTCTAAAGGAGTGCCAGTAAGGACAATGCCATGTTTTTTGGGCAGTCGCTTGACAGCCTCTGCTGTTTTAGTGGAGAAATTTTTTATGCGCTGAGCTTCATCCAGTATAATAATATCTGGATGAAACCCTGATATGATGGTGATATCCCGGAGGACAGCCTCGTAGTTGGTGATCTTGAATAAATGGGTATCCTCCTTATACAAGGCTTTTCTCTGGAAGGGACTGCCCTCGATGATGATGGCCTCTTCATGGGAGAATTTTTCAATTTCCCGCTTCCATTGTTCTTTCAAGGATGCCAGGGTGACCACCAATATCTTTGAAAATCCGAATATTTCCTTTTTCAATATTCCTAAAGAAATGGCCTGCAATGTTTTGCCAAGGCCCATTTCATCCCCGATAAGCACACCGGGTTTCAGCACTCCGAACTTTACTCCTTCCTTTTGGTAGGGATATAACCGGGCGCTAAGATCAGGTTTTGGGATTGGCTGGTCCAAAAGGTTTTTTTGCTGGAGAATCTGGAGGCGGTAGTCCACCCGCTTGAGCAGATTTTCCCTGATCCTCACCCGCTTGTCTCCGTGGAGCTTTGCCATAAGTCCCATGATCACTGCCAGGTCCTTTGCAATGAATTCTCCCTTGTCATTAAAGTACTTTTTCAAAACCGGCTTTAAATCTTTCATTTCCAGGTTCATGCGCTGAGAAAATAATTTTGGCCCTTGTGACAATGAATCCCAGTAAATATCAGTATAGGCAAAAACCTCCATCGCTACTTGTTTTTTAAACCCCGACTCCTTTTTTAGAAACCCGGTCATGAACTGGATATGTTTGCAGGTGCCTAGACCATTGGTCAGATAGTCCGGGCAGGAACAGTGGCCAAAGCCATTTTCCGGGTCATGAAGGGTGACGTTGTACTGGCGGCTTCTCTGGTTTACGACCAGGTGATCACCTTTAAACATATCACCCCGTATTGCGGTGAATTTCTCTGACAAAGCTCTTTTTTTCCGATCTCCCAAAGCCTGTGCCTTGATTTCCTCTTCAGACAGATTGGGATCTTCCTGATCCTGAGATACTTCTTCTCCGGGCTTATATCTGGCCAGGATATCCCCGGCATTTAGGATGGCTGCCACCACATGCCTGCACCCAGTTCTCGGGTAGGGACAATCGCAGGCAGTTTCAACCTGATCACCTTTAAAATTGATTTGGGCTGTATAATTGCCAACATTCCCGTCAAATTCATATGTAAACTGCTTTTGCGCTATATCCTTTTTTGACAGAAAATAAGATCCGTGGTGATAGGTATTCAACCCTCTATAAAAAATAAGTTTGGTGTCGGCAATCTTGTTTTTGATATGGTCTTTGGATAAGGTTTGCATCTTGTTTCCCTTAAAATTATAAATAATCCTGTCCTGGTTGTTTTTTAAAATTTATTCAATTCCGGGCCTCACTCTAATATAGCTTTTCTCTTGTGACAATGATTTTTTTTATAAAAAACAAAAATATACAAAAAATTTTACCTGGCCATTTTGACCCCAACTCCAAAACAGCCTTGACTATTTTGGAATACGGTATAAAATAGCCGCATGAGATATCTATATAATAATATCCTTAAAGATTTAAAACGGAAAATGGTTTTCATTGGTGGTCCCCGACAGGTGGGCAAGACCTTTCTGTCCAAAAATATCCTGGAACAGGTATATCCATCAGGAAGATATTTTAATTGGGATTTTGTTGAAGACCAGCAGGATCTGTTATCCTTGAAATGGCATGATAATGACGGTCTTATCGTTTTTGACGAACTCCACAAATACAAAAACTGGAAAAACTGGGTCAAAGGGATTTTTGATACCAATAAAGGAAACCTCCATTTTCTTGTAACGGGATCAGCAAGGCTTGATATATACAGGCGCGGCGGGGATTCTCTTTTAGGGCGGTATCATTATTGGCGGCTTCATCCTTTTGGGTTTGATGAATGCCCAAAAAACATGACCTCAAAAGAGGTGTTTAAACGATTAATGACCGTTGGCGGATTCCCTGAACCATTTCTTGACGGAGATGAGCGCGAAGCAAGGCGCTGGCGAAGAGAAAGATTTGACAGGGTCTTAAAAGAGGATATCAGGGACCTTGAATCCATTCGACACATCTCTTTACTTGATTTGTTTATCCATCAACTTAAGAGCCGTGTGGGCAACCTTATTGTCATGTCAAATATTGCAGGAGAAATCCAGGTATCTCCCAAAACAGTGAAAAACTGGCTTGAAGTCCTGGAGAGAATGTATCTTGTATTTGCAGTTCCATCGTACACTAAAAATCTGCCAAGGGCAGTGATCAAGCCGCCTAAAGTTTTTTTCTATGACAATGGGGATGTCATCGGGGATGAAGGAGCTGTTTTTGAAAATCTTGTGGCCACCCAAATTTTAAAGCGACTTCATTTCTTGGAAGACAGGGACGGATACAGGTATGAGCTTAAGTTTATCCGGGATAAAGAAGGCCGGGAGGTAGACTTTGTCATCGTAAAAGAAGGCGTAATTGAAGAATTGATTGAAGTGAAATTTTCCGATGACAAGATATCAAACCATTTAAGATATTATGCAGAAAAATTAAATCCCCCAAAAGCAACCCAGATTGTTGCAAATTTAAAGCACCCTTATTCCAGCGGCAAAATAAATGTAGTTGACCCTGTTACATATTTCAGGCAAAACTGGGACTTACCTTTGCCCTAGGCGCCAATAAGCAGAT
This sequence comes from uncultured Desulfobacula sp., assembly GCA_964457495.1. Lineage (GTDB taxonomy): Bacteria > Desulfobacterota > Desulfobacteria > Desulfobacterales > Desulfobacteraceae > Desulfobacula. The sequence goes on along the minus strand of CAYWGN010000024.1, from coordinate 2,100 downwards.
AAAATATCCAGGGGAAGAATCCTCTTCCCAGCCTTGTGACTATTTGTAAAGGATTGTCTTATTCCTGCCATATTTCTTTGCATCATAGAGGGCCTTGTCTGCAAAATCCAGCAACTTATCAAAGGTATTTACCTGCTTTTTTTCTGGGTCTTCCATTGTGCCGAATACACCTATGCTGACAGTCAAGTCGATGGTATGTTCTCCCACGATCAAGGGATTTTGACTGATTTTTTTTCGAAGCCGTTCAGCCGTTGTAAAGGCAGTTTTGTGATCAGTTTCAGGCTGGATGATCACAAACTCATCACCCCCATACCTGCCGAAAATGTCAATATTCCTGATATTGTCATTTATTATGCGGGTAATCGCTTTTAATACCTTATCTCCCACCAGGTGACCGAAATCATCATTTACTCGTTTGAAACAATCCAGGTCAAGTGCCAGAATGGATATGGGGCGCCCAGTCCTTTTGGCCCTGTTTATTTCTAATTCAGTAAGGGAGATCAGGTATCTGCGGCTATAAATCCCGGTCAGTTCATCCAGAGAGGCGATTTTTTCCAGTTTTTGCATCAATTCTTTTTGCCGGGTGATATTGTTGAGGGAAACAATGGTCCCGATTTTTTTATTCTTTTCGTTAAACAGGGCAGTTATAGATGGATAAAAATAAAGGATCTGCTTTTTGTCCAGTACTAAAATATCCGAGGGCTGGTTTCTCTCCGATGACAGGATCTCATTCATTACTGGGTGCTGACTCAGGGTCTGCCTGATATCAAATCCTATTTTCTTTTTTGAAAGTTCTGGAAAAATTTTTTTACAGACAATATTAAAATCAATTAGGCGATTTTTAAGATCCAGAACAATAACACCATCTTTGAGGTTTTCAAAAACAGTGTCCCTTGCCACCGGCACCAGATCAAAGAGACTGAACCGAAAAATACCAATGGCCCATATCGGCACGCTGATACTAAATAAAATGGGATTAATATCAAGGTTCCATGGGATATCTACCAGAAGATAGATGGCAAAACCAGCTAACTGGATAGAAGAGGCTGCCAGCATAATCAGCGTCTGCTTGCGGTAAGACGGTGCGGCCCGGATCAAAAACTGAATCAAAAGACAAAAGGTAACAATCAGTGCGGCATGGGAATAAAAAACATGGAGCAGGTAAAAGGGCCCGATATCGAACATAAGAACGGGAAAAGGCACATCTGGATTAATGGCAGCGGTCTCATAGAAAAGGTGGTGCAGAGGGTTCAGACCCCTGGATATCACAACAATAATTGGGATACAAAAAACCGCGACTAAATTTCCAGGGGAGAGCCGCTTTTTAGGCCTTGTATAGGTGATGGCGATCAGCATCATCAGGGCTGGCAGAAATGGGATACCGATATACTGAATCTTTGACCAAAACAGCATATCCGCTAATGTCTGACTGCCAAGTTCGAGTCCGTAGCCAAAGGCATAAATTGCTGCAGCAAAACCCAGAAAAAAGAAATATCGTCTCAATCTTGAAGATCGGAATTTAAAGGAATAAAAGGATAGAAAAAGGCTTATACACCCAGAGATAAATAAAAGAAAAACCATGTACCGTACCGCCATATGATGTGCCGTCCCTTTTAATTAAAAAGTTCGAAAAATTAACACAACCTTTTACCATCTTCCTCAAGTTGTTTAAAGACTAATTGTATCTCTTGGTTATAAACCAACCTTTATCTTCTAAAACACTTGCCATTTGAGGTACGCCGAATATAGGAAGTTCATTCTTTAGTTGTTTTCAAAAGATAAATAAAATTTGCTTTTAGATAGCAAAAATGCTTGTTTCCTAAATCAAGATTTCTGAATATTAGTTTTACTTTTTTGATAATCTTTTTTATAAAACATCTAACCTTTTAAACCCGTGCGATAAGATTTTTAATATTTTTTTATAATGGAGTTGGATCATGCCAATAACAGACAATAAAAATTATTCTTTTTCTTTTTCTACGATAAACATTAACAAGATAGACCCTTCTCCCTATCAACACCGCAAATACTTTGATGAAAACAGTTTAAGAGAACTTGGCGCAAATATTGTACAGGATGGATTGATTGAACCGATTATTG
>CAYWGN010000023.1:0-34167 GCA_964457495.1 uncultured Desulfobacula sp. | reverse complement strand
CAAATTATAAACTTTTTTGTTCAATTGAGGCGACAACTACCCTGACACATAGGGGCCAATAAAATATGACGACATGATTATGCCGATGGTTTCCTCGGGAAAGTTTTCCAGGCCAGCCCTGACAGCAATCAGCGTACCTTGGAGGCCATTGCCTAATGCAGCCATAAACAAGCTTATAAGTAAGGCCGAAATAGGGGCTATCGCCAGCGGTGTGCTATTTTGTGATCGAGTCAAATTTGCTGTTTCCGTCTTATAGTCAAAGGATACTTGTATAAGGATTGACTGTACCAATACTCAATGATTTAAATTGTATGCGTAAGTCTCTGAAATACATTTACAATAAAAAGCCGAATAATGCAAAAAAATTTAATGATTTGATGTGGCTTTATAGTGAGCCTTGATGGTATTATCTGTCAGGAGTCAAATTCTATAATTTACCGAGCGCTTCTTTCACCAATCTGAGCTTTTTGAATATTACCGAAAATACCATATCTGGTAAAGACATTTTTTTTGGGTGGCTGATGTGAAATTCATCTATACAAGAAAAAGCAAAACCAAATTAATCAAGATCCCATTAAATTTTATTGTCAGTGACAAGGAATGTGGCTATGCTGATTTTACATGTTTGTGTTTTTTCATGAAAAGGCTCCTGCATAATAAAATTAATTAAGGGTTATATCATCAATTTCCATAGTATTTAAATATTCTTTTACAGCCCCTAAGGTCAGGGTAAATATTTTGGTGCCGATTAAAATGACATGGCTGTTATTTTCAGTATCACAGGCACGGGCAAAAGCCGGTCCTATAATACTGGCCGGATTCTGGATTTCATCAGGATTTTTTTGCATGCTGGCAACATAAGTGTCCAGGCGGTTTTTTAAAATATCAAAATAATTAATATGTTTCCCCGTGGTTGTGGCTGCAAGGGTTGAGATATTAATTGATATTTCCCTGATGGCCTCCCAGAATATTTGGGTTAATGGTTCTTTGTTTTTATCTGAGGCTGGCATGAAAAAGGATATACCCCAACCCACGCTCAGGATTTTTAAGATCTGAAGTTCATATTCAATTGAGTTCAGGTTTGGATGGCAGTTCTCTGGTATCTTTGTTAAAAACGATTTCACATCTGTCCTGTCAATGGCAAAGATTGAAAGGTTCTGAGCCAGTTGCCTTATACTGAGAGTTTCTTTTTTTTCTTGTTCCATGATGTTTTCATTTCTATTAAATTCATGTACAAAATGATTAATTTATGCCATATAATGAATCATCTTAATAACAGCCAAAGCAAAAAGTGTAAACTTAAAAAATGATAAAAATAGATCTAAAACTTTTTGTAACTTTGTCCAGATATCTTCCAGATAACAGCGAAGGCCTTGAAATAACTGAAGGAACCACTGTGGAGAAACTTATGGCGGATCATGGCATTCCTTCAGAGCTTGTGAAATTGATTTTTATTAACGGGAAGACCCAAAATAGCAAATACAGGTTGAAAAACAATGACAGGGTAGGGCTTTTTCCCCCGGTTGGAGGAGGATAAATCATGGGAACCTCAAAAATAGAAGAACGATATGATAGAAATTTTAATACCCTTTCCCATGAGGAGCAAAAGATCCTTGGTACATCAAAAGTTGTTGTCATAGGGCTGGGAGGCCTTGGCGGCAGTGTATGTGAAATGCTGGCAAGGGTCGGGATCGGTCATTTAACCCTGATTGATGGGGATGTATTTGAAGCCAGTAATTTAAATCGGCAATTGTTATGCCAGGAAAATTTGATAGGATTTCCCAAGGCCCAAGCCGCAAAAAACAGGGTAAATGCCATCAATTCTGAGGTGAAAGTAAGGTATTTCATTGAATATGTGGATGAATCCAATATGTATGAACGGATAAAAGATGCAGATGTGGTCATGGACTGCCTGGATTCCATTGATACAAGATTCAAGTTGCAAAAGGCAGCCCAAAAAGCATCCATTCCCATTGTGTCGGGAGCCATTGCAGGGGTTGCAGGGCAGGTGACGACCATATTTCCCGATGATAAAGGTTATGAATTGATATATGGGAAAAAAGGACAAAAACAATCAAAGGGCGTTGAAACAAGAACCGGCAATATAGCCTATTGCGCTTTTTTTGTGGCAGCCCTTCAATCCTCTGAATGTCTGAAGGTTTTGCTGGATCGCGGGGATATTCTTCGCAATAAATTGCTGATTGCAGAATTGTGGACCAATACTTTTGATATCATGGACTTGGTCTGATCCAATTTTGATCCGGGCCTGACCTGATTGTTTGAATTGATGATAAAGGGAGGTGTCTTTTATGTATGCCAGGGCAGCGCAGATGATTCAATCATCTAAACGATGTGTCGCGTTTACAGGTGCAGGCATTTCCGTGGAAAGCGGTATCCCGCCGTTCAGAGGGGAAAATGGCCTTTGGAACAAATATGATCCCCAGATTTTTGATATCCAATATTTTCACGCCCATACCAGGCATTCCTGGGAAGTGATCCGGGAAATTTTTTATGACCTGTTTGGAACGATAAGACCCAATGCAGCCCATTATGCCCTGGCCGAACTTGAGGCAAATAATCTGTTAAGCGCTGTCATCACCCAGAATGTGGATAATTTGCACTATGATGCAGGCAGTAAAGTAGTGCATGAATTCCATGGCTCTTTAAAAAAGGTTGTTTGTCTTAATTGCAGGACAAAATATAAAATTTTAGAAATCGACCTGAATGTTCTGCCGCCAAAATGTGAAAAATGTGGAGGTATCTTAAAACCAGGTGTGATTTTTTTTGGAGAGGCCATCCCTGAAACAGCAAATACCAATTCCTTTAATGAGGCAGGAAAGGCAGACTGCTTTATTCTGATTGGCACAACAGGAATGGTTGCACCTGCAAATATGATTCCAGCGAATGCAAAATCAAATGGAGCCCAAATTATTGAGATAAATCCCTATGTATCTGAATATACAACTTCTGTCACTGATGTTTTTCTTGAGGAAATGGCAACCTCTGCCATGGAAAAATTGATGGAAGAACTTGAAAAATTATAATTGTTTAAAGGAGTTTGCATGCCCAGTGAGTGTCTGTTCTGTAAAATTGTCAACGGCAAAGTTCCCAGCGAGTTTTTATATGAAGATGATGATTTTGTTGTTTTCCGGGATATAAAGCCGGCAGCCCCGGTTCATCTGCTCCTGGTTCCCAAAAAGCATATCAGAAGCATTAATGATTTGCAAAAAGAAGATGAAGCCATTATTTCTGGTCTTTTCATGATTGCCAAAGACATGGCAAAAAAACAGGGGATCAATGAATCTGGATACAAACTTTTGTTCAATGTTGAAAAAGGTGGAGGCCAGGTTATTTTTCATCTTCACCTTCATTTAATCGGTGGCTGGAAAAAATAAGGATGGAAACACTGCCAAATGTCACCCAGTCTCCTGTTCCTGGAAAATCCCAGGTCATGTATTGCGGGGACTGTGTGCCCTTTACTTTAACGCTTTCAACCAGGGTCAAGGGGAAAGCATGGGTAAGAACCAATCTTGGTTCTGCTGTAATTGCGCGAAAAGAAATCATAAGGCGTATAGAAAAAGATGAAATAAAGCTTGATGAAGCCTGGTATGATATCCAGATGGAGACAGAAGACGATCTGGTTTATAAAATTGTTCTTCCATTACATGAGACAGGATTTTTCCAGGCAAAATGTTTTTTTACCCCAAATAAAAATACAACAACAATCTGGCCCCTGGGTGATAATTGTGTGTTCAATGTAGAACCGGCAGGCACCTGTTGTGCCAATATTATTTACAACGCCTTTGTCAGGCAGTTTGGCAGATCAAAATCCGAGAAGCCAAAAAATTCTGGCGAACCAAAAAATTCTGGCGAAAATGATCTGTCATCCATCATTAACAAACTGGATGCAAAAGGCTATGCCGTCATCCCTGAATCAGGGAAATTCCGGGATCTTAAAGATCAGGTAGAATTTATTTTTTCCCGTCTCGGGTGCCGCGTCCTTCATTTGCTGCCCATACATCCCACCCCAACCACTTATGCCAGGATGGGTCGGTTCGGCAGTCCCTATGCAGCCTTGAATTTCACACAGGTTGATCCAGCCCTGGCTGAGTTTGACCCTTTGGCAACCCCCCTTGAACAGTTCATGGAGCTGGCTGATATGGTTCATTTACATAATGGATACCTGTTCATGGATATTGCCATTAATCATACTGGATGGGCAGCCTCCATCCATGAAACCAATCCTGAATGGCTGGTCAGAGGAGAAGACGGAAGGATAGAGGCTCCCGGGGCATGGGGCGTTACCTGGGCAGATTTGACAAAATTGGATTATTCAAACATTGATCTTTGGAAATATATGGCAGATGTTTTTTTGTTGTGGTGTCGCCGGGGTGTTGACGGGTTCAGGTGCGATGCCGGCTATATGATTCCCATTGAAGCCTGGGAATATATTGTTGCAAAGGTAAGACTTGAATTTCCTGAAACTCTTTTCTTTTTAGAAGGGCTGGGAGGACCGATTAAGACAACCCGGGAAATATTAACAAGGGCTAATTTTAATTTTGCCTATTCTGAGTTGTTTCAGAATTATACAAGAGAAGAGATTTCAAATTATCTGCCACAAGCGTATGATATATCACAGACCAGCGGAATAACCATTCATTTTGCAGAAACCCATGACAATAATCGCCTTGCCTCGGTTTCTATATTGTATGCACAAATGAGGACTTCTCTTTGTGCCCTTTTTTCAGTGTGTGGCGGATTTGGATTTGCCAATGGTTTGGAATGGTTTGCCACTCAAAAGATTGATGTCCATGAATTGAGCAGCCTTAACTGGGGGGATAAAATAAATCAGGTGGACCATATTTCAAAGCTGAATCTGATTTTAAAAAATCATCCGACCTATTTTTCCCAGACCCGGCTTGCCTTGATTCAGAAAAATCAATCTCAGTGCCTGGTTTTGATGCGGCACAATGAGCAGCATCATAAAAAACTTTTAATTGTAGTTAATCTTGATTGTGAAAATCACAGCGAGGCATCCTGGCAAAAACAGGATGCGAATATTAAAGAAACACTATTGTATGATCTGATCTCAGAGACACAAATTAAAACCCGGGAACACGATGACTATTGCGTGATGCAACTGACACCGGGACAAGTTCTGGCCCTGACACCTGATCCGGATGATATAAAAATCATAGAACAAAGCCGGCAGAGCAAAAGCCAGGCGATCCCGGAAAGGGCATATCTGCAGAAGCTCAGGGCAAAAGTATTGGCAATTCATACCACATTCAAAGGATATGGGAATATAAAAGGCATAAATATCGAACAAGAGGCTTTTTTATTTGCAAATGATCCTGTTGAGTTTATCCGATCTTTTAACAATAACTCAAAAGAGAGCCGGGTGATTGTCTTTGACTTTCAAAAGGATTTAAAACGCCAATTGATGATTCCACCCGGGTTTTTTCTTTTAGTAAAATGCAGGACCGGTTTCAGGGTTCAAATTACGTGTGCCCTTCAGGGTATTGATGAAAAAAAATCAATAAAAAATTCTCCTGCAACATTTCCCAAAATATTTTCAAAAATATTTCCCAAAACTTTTACAGGATATGAAGAAGGAATCCCAACCCGGGATGGAAAAGGCTTTTTTGCTCTTTTTTTTCCAAAAGAAATAAAAAATAACCATAAAGAATATACCTTAGGTCTCAGGGTATTTGAAACCAATAACCTAAAGGTCACACGTGGTACACAGGTCAAAAAAGTGCCATTATTATACCTTGCCCCTTTTGATGACTTATATATGAGTTCATCCTTTACAAGAAAAGAAATTGTAAGAACCCCTTTTTTAAAATTATTGGGCACCACCCAAACCGGGGGCATGATGAGGGCTGCTGCATGGTGGGGAAGGCTTGACAGCCGGTACGATGCAATCCTCGGGGCAAATATGGACAAGACCACACCGGAAAACAGGTGGATGGTGCTTTCAAGGTGCAGAATCTGGGCAATCTTTCAGGGATATTCCAGGGAACTTGCACCGGATTGTCTTGAAAAATTCACATTTTCCTATGATCATGGTGGGAAATGGCTGTTTCATGTTCCAACATCAGAAGGCAAGTATTATGCTTTGGAGCTATACTTGTCCATTGATCATGAGGATAATCATGTCAGCCTGTCCATATTGAGAATAAAATCCTCGGAAAATACTGGTTTTTTTCTGGAAGATGATAAAATTGTCACCATTATTATCCGGCCGGATATTGAAGACAGAAGTTTTCATGAAGTTGTTAAAGCATATATGGGACCCGAAAAAGCATGGCCGGCTGCTATCCTGGCTTTTGAAAAAGGATTTTTATTTTCACTTTCAAATGGGAAACAATTCAGGCTCGCTATATCAAAAGGTGAATTTGTTCATGAGCCTGAATGGCACTATATGATCCATCGTCCTTTGGAAGCCCAGAGAGGCTTGGATCCAGAATCTGATCTTTTCAGCCCGGGATATTTTACAGCCCCCTGCCTTGGCGGAAAAGCAGTGTTTCTCGATGGTGCCGTGATTGAAAATCAAGATAGGCAAATTGATTTTAGCGAACAGACAAAAGATTTAAAATTAAAACCCTTTGAAAACCAGATGCCCCTTTCCAAAGCAGTATACAAAAGTCTTGATGCTTTTCTTGTTAATCGCGGCAATGATAAGAGTGTGATTGCCGGATACCCCTGGTTTCTGGACTGGGGTAGAGACAGCCTGATATTTTGCAGAAGCTTGATTGAACTGAATCGTTTTTCAGAAGCCAAGGCTATATTAAGACTTTTTGCCAGGTTTGAAAATAATGGAACGCTGCCTAATATGATCTGCGGTAAGGATGCAGCAAATATTGAAACTTCTGATGCGCCGCTATGGTTTTTTGCCTGCTGCAAAGACCTTGTGCAAAAAGAGAAGAGCCACGATTTTTTAAATGAAGAGCTTGATAATCGAAGAATTCTGGATATCCTCCTGTCCATTGCACATTCTATGATAAAAGGAACTCAGACAGGTGTGAAGGCTGATCCTGAAACCTGGCTTTTATACAGCCCCGCGCATTTTACATGGATGGATACCAACTTCCCTGCAGGGTCTCCAAGACAGGGGTATCCTGTAGAGATCCAGGCCTTATGGTATAATGCACTGAATCTTCTGGCATATATTGATGCATCCAATAAAACAGACTGGCACCAAAAAGCTAAAACAGTTCAAGATGCCGTTCTTGATCTTTTTTATAATGAAAAATCAGGCTTTTTTTCAGATTGTCTCCATTCCGACGGCCCGATTGGTGCAAAAAATGCGGTGGCCGACGATGCCTTAAGACCCAACCAATTGTTTTTGTTTACACTTGATGTGATAGAAGATAAAAAAATTGCACAAAAATGTGTTGAAACCTGCCAGGAATTACTTGTTCCAGGGGGGATCAGAAGTCTTGCTGATTCAAAGCTTGAATATCCCATCAATATTTTTTATAATGGTGAATTGATAAAGGATCCCAACACACCTTATTCAGGAGAATACAAAGGAGACGAAGATACCCTAAGAAAACCCGCCTACCATAATGGTACAGCCTGGACCTGGCAGTTTCCAGTATTTTGTGAAGCATGGGCAATGGCATTTGGTAAAAACAGCCATTTGACATGCCTGGCATGGCTTGGCAGTGTGATTGATTTAATGAGAAAAGGGGCTGCCGGATATATCCCTGAAATCCTTGACGGTGACTATCCTCATACTCCAAGGGGATGTGATGCACAGGCATGGGGGTCAAGTGAGGCTGCCAGGGTTATGCACAAGTTATTACAATAAATTTGATATAGGAGAAAAGTTTTTTATATGGAAAAGATGCAGATTTACAAAGTATATCCTTCCATCCCTGAACCCCTGTCCTTTCTGGACGATCTTGCCAGGAACCTTTGGTGGTGCTGGAACCACGAAGCAAATGACCTGTTCCAGAGAATCAATTCTGTGCAATGGGAAAAAATCGGTAAAAACCCTGTGGCCTTTCTTTCTCATATATCCCAGAGACGATTTGATGAACTTTCAAAGGATGAAAGTTTTTTGACGCACCTTGGGCGGGTAAAGGCAAAATTTGAAAAAATGTTTTCCTCTGTGTCACAGATTAAAGAGCTTGATCTGGGTGTAAAAGAGACAATAGCCTATTGTTCCATGGAATTTGGGCTCCATGAATCCCTGCCGTTTTTTGCAGGGGGTTTAGGTATTCTTGCCGGTGATCATCTAAAGGCATCCTCTACTCTTGGAATTCCTTTGACCGGTATCGGCCTGTTTTTCCGGGAAGGTTATTTCAGACAGTTTCTTGATCATAATGGCTGGCAGCAGGAAACCTATCCCATCAATGATGTGTTTGAACTTCCTGTTCAACGAGTAAAAGACAACTCAGGCTTTGATATAAAAATTGAAATACCGGGACCAGCGGGCAAGATCTGTGCATGTGTCTGGCAAATAAAGATAGGGAAAATCAAATTATTACTATTGGATACAGATTTACCGGAAAATTCAAAAAAAATCAGAGAGATTACATCCCGGCTCTACGCCAGTCACGGTGAGACCCGGGTTGCCCAGGAAATATTATTGGGAATCGGAGGTATAAAGGCCTTGAGCGCCATGGAGATATTTCCCAATATCTGTCACATGAATGAGGGACATTGTTCCTTTGCCGGACTGGAAAGAGTTTCCATTATCATGGACAAGTATAGCCTGGATTTTGAAAGTGCGGTTCAAATTTGTAAGAGAAGTTCTGTTTTTACCACCCATACCCCAGTAGCTGCCGGGCATGATGAATTTCCAAAAGAATTGATCTTGCCCTATATTAAGCCCTATGCTGAAAAGTTTGGTATTTCAGCAGATGAATTATTAACACTGGGAGAACCCCTTGGCATTAAGGACACAGGAAAATTTTCCATGTTTATTTTTGGTATTAATTTTTCAGGTCATATTAATGGTGTCAGCCGGCTGCACGGTCGGGTGGCCCGCCGGATGTGGCAGTCTCTATGGCCGGGAAGGCATGTGGAAGAAATACCCATTTCACATATTACCAATGGTGTGCATATTCGTTCTTATCTTTCCAGGCTTAAAAACACTTTATTTGAACGGTATCTGCCTTCAGAGTGGGTCAACTGTCTGTCAAGTCCGGAGCTGATTTCAAGAATAGACCAGATAGAAGATGAAGAGCTGTGGCATGTCCATGAAATGGACCGGTCCAATTTAATTAGAAAATGCCGGCAGTTATTATTGAAACAATATGAAAGGCGGAGTGCACCCAGAAATGTACTGGATGAAATTGCCAGTGTATTGGACGCTAAGGCATTGACCATTTGTTTTGCCCGCAGGTTTGCCACGTATAAACGGGCAGGGCTTCTATTAAAAGACATCCCCCGTTTGACAAGACTCATCACGGATGAGAACAGGCCCATCCAGCTTGTGTTTGCAGGCAAAGCCCATCCCAATGACAATGAGGGCAAACATATCATCAAAAAAATTGTTGAATTTGCAAGGGTTCATGATGTCAGGCACAGGGTTGTTTTTCTTGAAAATTACGATATTAATATTGCAAGATATATGGTTCAGGGATGTGATGTCTGGCTCAATACTCCAAGAAAGCCCAATGAAGCCTGTGGTACTTCAGGAATGAAAGCATCTGCAAATGGCGGGTTAAATCTTTCCATTCTTGATGGATGGTGGTGTGAAGGATTTAACGAGAACCGGGGATGGTGCATTGGAAACGGAGATGTTTATGATAACAATGAATACCAGGATGAAGTTGAAAGCCAGGCCCTGTTCAATATTCTTGAAAGTGAGGTGATTCCAAAATTTTATGACAGGAATAGAGGCAATCCACCTTTACAATGGATCACGATGATGAAAGAGGCCATGAAAATGGCGATCATTGATTTCTCCAGCGATCGGATGGTCAGGGAGTATTCAACAAGATTTTATATTCCTGCAGCCAGAAATTTTAAATTATTAATAGATGATTCAGCCAGAAAAGCAAAAGAACTGGCCATGACCCATTCCCGGTTGATATCCCTGTGGAGCGGGATAAGTGTATCAAAACCAGAGGTCAGTACGGAAATTGACTTTATCGTTGGGGATACCTTCAGGATCACCCTTAAGGTTTTTCTGGGTGAATTAACCCCGGAAGAGGTTGAGGTACAGATTTATCATGGCAAAATAAGATCTTCAGATCATCTTGAGGGAAGCCGTGCAGAAACCATGTGGGTGCAGGAAACCACTGGTAATGGAACATACATTTATGCCTGTACAATTACCTGCTCTGATTCTGGACGTTTTGGTTATACGGCCCGGGTGATTCCAAAAGGGGATGAGGTATTGAGCAATACTCCAGGCCTTATTACATGGGCCAATGGAGATGATTAAAATGGTGAATGGCTAAAAGCTAATGGCTAACCGCACATGTCAAAATTATTTAAGCTGATTTTTTAAATTAAAGAGAAGAACGAAACCCGGCAAAGGAAAAAGAGAATGGCACAAAAACCGAGAATCCTGATTGTGACTCCAGAAGTGACTTATCTTCCCGAGGATATGGGTGATCATTCTAATTATTCTGCAAAGGCAGGCGGCCTTGCCGATGTGTCTGCAGCGCTCATCAGTGCATTGTTTGATTTTGGCTGTGATGTCCATGTGGCCCTGCCGGATTATCGTTCTATTTTTAGTGGATACACCACAAAGACACACAACAGGGAACTTGAAAAAATTAGAAAACGCCTGGATGATGAAAGAATTCATCTGGCCGCGGACCGGGCCTTTTTTTATCTTGATAATGTCTATTCCGGATATTCAGATAAAGACCTTAAAGTGTCCCTGGCATTTCAAAGAGAGGTCATTAACAATATTATTCCAAGGGTTGAACCGGATATCATCCATTGCAATGACTGGATGACAGGCTTGATTCCGGCCATGGCAAGACAAATTGAAATCCCCTGTCTTTTTACAATTCACAATATTCATACCATGACCTCCACCATGGCTGAAATTGAGGACCGGGGAATTGATGCCGCATCCTTCTGGAACCAGCTTTTTTTTAAAACACCACCTCATAGTTATGAAGAAAGCCGGGACTGGAACCGGGTGGATTTTTTGACTTCAGGTGTGTTTGCAGCCCATTATGTAAATACAGTAAGTCCCACTTTTTTAAAAGAAATTGTTGAAGATCGCCATCCGTTTGTTGAAAACTGTTTAAAAAATGAGTTGATCAATAAATACCATGCTGGATGTGCCACAGGGATTTTAAATGCACCTGAGCCGGAATTTAACCCCGCTGTTGATGAGATGATCCGGTATAATTATGGGCCGAAAAATCACCGGAAAATAAAGGCTCAAAACAAACTCTGTATTCAAAAAATTCTCGACCTTGATCAAGATGAGAATGCCGTCATGTTTTTCTGGCCCTCAAGACTTGACCCTGTACAGAAAGGATGCCAGCTTCTGGCCCAGATCATGTATGATATTGTATCCCAATACGGGGATGCCAATCTCCAGATTGTTTCTGTGGCCAGTGGAGAATATCAGAAACATTTTCATGATATTGTCAGGTATCATGGCCTTGAACGAAGAGTTGCCATTTGCGGATTCAGTGAAGGATTGTCTCACCAGGCCTTTGCCGGCAGTGATTTTTTATTTATGCCGTCTTCATTTGAACCCTGCGGTCTTCCCCAGATGGTGGGTGGCGTTTATGGGACATTACCCATTGTTTTCGATACAGGGGGGTTGCATGATACCATCCATCAACTGGACACTGAAAATAATATGGGTAACGGTTTTTTATTTGATGTACATGATGCCAAGGGATTCAAATGGGCCATAGACAGGGCCATGGATTTTTATTTTCTTGATCCTGATATAAAGGAAGTTCAAATTAACCGGATTATGATTGAAAGTGTACTTGAATTTAATCATAGCAGATGTGCGGAAGAGTATATTAACTTATATGAAAAAATGCTTAAAAGACCATTCATTGTCTGATCCTGGAATTTTCAATGACCCTTATCTTCTCGCCTATGCAGATATAATATCCTCAAGGCGATTAAGCGCCATTGGGCTTGAAAATAAAATAAAACAGGAAAATAAGGGTTCTTTACGGTCTTTTGCAGATTATCATAAGATTTTTGGACTTCATTTCGATGAGGATGGGGATAAGGATAAAGGCTCATGGATTTTCAGGGAATGGGCCCCCAATGCCAAAGAGATGTTTATTGTCTGCGAAAAAACATCCTGGTTGAAAAATAAAGATTTTCAGCTTAATAAAAAAGATAACAATGTATTTGAAAGACAATTTTCAAAAGAAATATTTTCCCACAAAGATCTTTTCAGGCTAAAAATTGTATGGCCGGGGGGGGAGGGGGACAGGATTCCCACTGCAGCCACAAGGGTTGTTCAGGATACCCATACTGATATTTTTAATGCCCAGGTCTGGCAGCCAAAAGAACAATACAAATGGAAAACAAAAAAAAATCTGCCTTTAACAAAAAGGTCACAGGCAAAAAGGCCGCTGTTGATTTATGAAGCCCATGTAGGCATGGCATTGGAAGAGGGCAGGGTAGGGACATATGTTGAATTTGAGAACCATATTCTGCCAAAAATAGTTGATGCAGGGTATACTGCCGTTCAGCTGATGGCCATTCAGGAACATCCATATTATGGGTCATTTGGGTATCATGTTGCAAACTTTTTTGCACCATCATCAAGATTTGGCACTCCGGAAGAATTAAAGAGCCTGACTGATGCTGCTCATAAAAAAGGCATAAAGGTTTTTATGGATATCATCCATTCCCACGCTGTAAATAATGAAGTGGAAGGTATTGCAAAATTTGACGGGACGGGTTACCAGTTTTTCCATGACGGCCCCAAAGGTTACCACAGGCAATGGGATTCAAGATGTTTTGATTATGGTAAAGCTTATGTATTAAAATTTCTCCTATCCAATTTAAGATTCTGGATCGAAGAATTTCAAATTGACGGGTTCAGGTTTGACGGTATTACCAGCATGCTGTTTAAAGACCATGGTCTTGGACGGGCATTTGCAAGTTATTCAGATTACTATGGGGATGATGTGGATGTGGATGCCCTGTCGTATTTGTACCTTGCAAACAGCCTTGCCCATGACATTAATTCTGATTTTATAACCATTGCTGAAGATGTCAGCGGATATCCAGGACTTGCCGCTCCCATTTCAAAAGGGGGTACAGGGTTTGATTACCGTTATGCCATGGGGATTGCAGATTTCTGGATACGCTTGTTAAAAGACTATAAAGATGAGCTATGGCCCCTTGGCACCCTCTGGTATGAACTGACAACAAAAAGAAAAGAAGAAAAAACCATTTCTTATGCCGAATCCCATGACCAGGCCCTGGTGGGTGATAAAACCCATATGATGCATCTGATGGGTAATAATATCTATACATCCATGAAAAAGGATAATGAAAGCATTGAAACTTTTAGAGGGGTGGCCCTGCATAAGATGATCCGCCTGATTACCATTGCCACGGCAGGTTCCGGCTATCTGAATTTTATGGGCAATGAATTCGGGCATCCTGAATGGGTGGATTTTCCGTCCGAGAGAAACAATTTTTCTTTTCATTATGCCAGACGTCAGTGGTCATTAAAATATGATCAGGATCTGTATTTTTCCTGCCTTTTTGAATTTGATAAGAAAATGATCGCCTTTGTTAAGGAACAGGATTTGTTTTCTTCGCCCGATGTGAATCTTTTATGTGTGCATGAAGATGACAAGGTCATTGCCTTTGAAAGGAATCAAACAATTTTTGTTTTTAATTTTCATCATTCAAAATCTTTTTCAGATTATACCTTTGATGTTCAGCCGGGTGAGTACGAGATGATTTTTAATTCTGATGAAGCCCGGTTTGGTGGAAAAGGCAGGCTTAAACAGGATCAGGTCCATTTTAGTTTTTCTGATTCAAAAAGATTTGGCAATGTGAATCTAATAAGTCTTTACCTGCCGACAAGAACGGCAATGGTATTGAAATTGAAATTGAATTTGAAAAAAGCGTGAATTTTATTTTTCTCATTGACAAGAATTGAAAGAATCTGTATTGTACGTAAATATTTTGGATAAAAAAATGAATAAAATAAAACACATAAGCATATTTAATTTTGGACGTTTCTTTTTTAGAAACGTTCATCCGATGTGACGTTTTATTTTTTAGTTAAATAAAACCCCGGGTGGACATGAAAACCACCCGGGGTTTTTTAGGTTTTAAGGCTCTGGGAAAATTTTTCCAGAGCTTTTTTTATTTTAAACGGTTTTAAATTATTTTTTTAAAAGGGAGAAAATCAATGATTCTTGTACTTGAAAGCAAGATTACTCAAAATCAGACGGATAAAATTAAAAACAGGCTTTCTGATGAAGAGTGTATCACAAGTGAAATCACAGATGACGGCAGAAATATAATCGGCGTCATCGGTAAAATCAGAACAAGCCTGGATGAATTTAAGCAAATGGACGGTGTCGCTGATGCCTTTCCCATTAAAACCCCCTATAAACTTGTCAGCCGGGAATTTAAATCAGAAGATACCAAGGTGAAGGTCGGCAATGTTGTGGTGGGAGCAGATAGAATTGTCATTGTGGCAGGGCCCTGCGCAGTAGAAAGCCATGATCAGGCCATGACCATTGCAAAAGAGGTAAAAAAATATGGCGCGGTTCTGTTCCGTGGTGGTGCCTATAAACCCAGATCTTCACCATATTCTTTCCAGGGACTGGAAGAAGAAGGACTCAAAATTCTTGCCCATGTCAGGGAAGAGACAGGACTTGGGGTGGTCACGGAAATCACATCTGTTTCCCAGGCAGATCTGATGAAAAAATATGTTGATGTGGTCCAGATCGGTGCCCGGAACATGCAGAATTTTGAGCTTTTAAAATGTGTCGGCCGTATGGGTTTACCTGTTGTGCTGAAAAGAGGGCTTGCCGCTACGATTCTGGAATGGTTGATGTCTGCAGAATATATTATGGCTGAAGGAAACAACGACGTCATTCTTTGTGAAAGAGGCATCCGAACCTTTGAACCCTATACCAGAAATACTCTGGATCTTTCTGCCATTCCGGTCTTGAAAAAACTGACCCACCTGCCCATTATTATTGATCCGAGCCATGCCACGGGTATGAGGGAAAAAGTTAGTCCCATGGCAAGGGCAGCAGTGGCAGCAGGAGCGGATGCCCTTATGATAGAAGTTCACAATAACCCGGACCAGGCGCTTTCAGACGGGCCCCAGAGCCTCTATCCTGAACAATTCGGGCAGCTGACCCGGGATATCTACGTTATTGCACCAGTTGTGGGCAAACAGCTTGATTTTGATTATTTAAAAAAATCAGAAATGATCAATAATATGGAAGCCAAAGATTCAAAAACAGCCGCTTTTATTGGTGAATATGGGGCCTACAGCCATAAGGCGAGCCTGGGCTATTTTGGTGAAGAAATCACACCAGTTCCCATGAAAACATTTAAAGATATTTTTCATGCAGTTCAAACCGGGGGTTGCCAGTATGGAGTTATACCGTTGGAAAATTCTCTTTCCGGGTCCATCCATGAAAATTTTGATCTGCTTCAGGAATATGATCTCAAGATTATAGGAGAGATTACCTTAAGGATTAAACATGCTTTAATTGCCCATGAGAATGTTTCAAAGAATGAGATTACAAAAATTTTTGCACCGCCACCGGCATTTTCCCAATGTAAAAATTACCTGGATCAATATCCTGATATTGAACAGGTACCTGTAAAGGCTACATCCAGTGCAGTCAGGCATGTCAAAGATTCCAATGACAAACATGCTGCTGCCATAGGATCAACCATGGCGGCAAAGATTTTTAATATGAATATTCTTGAAGAGTCCATTGAAGACAATCCAAGAAATTACACAAGGTTTGCCATTATTGCCAAAGAGAACAAAGGTCGTAAAAAAGTGAATAAAACATCCATCATTTTTTCCACTGGAAATAAACCTGGTGCTTTATTTGAAGTAATGAAAGTTTTTTCAGAATATCAGATTAATCTTGTTAAATTAGAATCCCGCCCCATGCTTGGAAAACCATGGGAATACATGTTCTATGTGGATATTGAAGCTGATATTGAACTTCCTGAACTTGCATCGGTTATGGAAAAACTTAAGGAGAAAGCAGAAAATCTCAGAATTTTAGGGCGGTATTAAACGGAAAATACTAAAAATTTTAGTAACTATTCAGCTCTTATGCTTGAAACCGCCCTGTCTGATGGATATTTTTGTTCGATGCTAAACGCTTAACCTCCTGCAAATATCCATCAGACAGGGCTATGAGATAATTTCTTTTAACGGGCTAAACAATTACAAACTTTATAGAGTAAAGGTGTTGGACTTAACTTTTTTCATGACATACAGGATATGTTTATTGTAATAATTTTTCAATTTTAACAGCCCCTACTTTAAATTCCGGGATTTTGGCCAATGGGTCAAAGGCAGTGGAACTGGTTAAAATATTGGTCGGGTTTTCACCAAAATGAATGGGCAAAAATAATGTCCCTGGTTTTATATCAGTTGTTATCCTGGCAGGGACTTCCATTTGCCCCCTTCTTGACGTCAACAGCACAGATTCATTGGACATGATTCTAAGTTTTTGTGCATCTTTTGGATTAATTTCCACATATCCGGTTTTCTGTTCCACATCCAGATGTTTTGACACCCTTGTCATGGTACCGGTATGGAAGTGTGCAAACATCCTGCCTGTGGTAAGCAGGAATGGATAGTCTTCACAGGCAAGCTCTGCCGGGTCCTTATAGTCAATTGCATGGAATCTGCCTTTCCCACTGGCAAAGGATTCTTTGTGAAGATAGGGTGTTCCCGGATGCTCTTGAGTGGGACATGGCCATTGCAGACCATTGATGCCAAGCAGTTCATAGGTCATCCCCCCATAGCTGTTTGTTGTCAAAGAGGTGATCTCGTTAAAGATTTCTTCGGCAGAGGTATAGGACATGTCATATCCCATGGCCGTGGACAGTTTTGAGATGATTTCCCAGTCAGATAAAGCATTGCCTATCGGTTCTACTGCTTTTCGTATTCTCGAGCATCGTCTTTCTGTATTGGTAAAGGTCCCCTCCCTTTCTCCCAGAGCAGCAGAAGATAATACCACATCTGCTATCTGGGCAGTCTCTGAAAGGAAAATATCCTGGACGGCAAGAAAATCAAGTTTTTTAAGGGCATGATTCATATGATTCCAGTCCGGGTCGCTGAGTTTTGGGTTTTCACCAATGATATACATGGCTTTGATTTTACCATGGTCAATGGCTGAGATCATATCCGTGATGGTCATGCCTGGAGTGCCGGAAAGTTCACATTTCCAGGCATCTGAAAATTTTTTTAATACAGCAGGATTGGCAACGGGCTGATATCCGGTGAATACATTGGGCAACCCCCCCATGTCACAGGCTCCCTGGACATTGTTCTGTCCTCTTAACGGGTTTACGCCCCCCCCGGCAACACCGACATTTCCGCAGAGCATGGCGATATTGGCGCAGGATTTTACATTATCAACACCCGTGGTATGCTGTGTAATTCCCATGGCATATAATAATGCAGCAGGAGAATTTGTGGCATAGAGTTCCGCCATTTTTTCAATATCTTTTTTGTCAACTTCAGTAATTTTTGAAACCTTTGCCGGTGTATATTTTTCAATGGTTTTTTTAAAGGCTTCAAAGTCTTCGCATCGGATATTAATGTATTCTTTAGAATGCCAGTTGTTTTTAATAATCACATGCATCATGCCGTTTAAAAGAGCAACATCAGAACCCAGGCTATGATGGACACAAAGATCGGCAAGCCTGGCAAGCTGAATATTTCTGGGATCAGCAACAATTAATTTTGCTCCATTTTCCTTTGCCTTCATAATACGGCTGGCAATCAAGGGATGGCAGGCTGTTGTGTTGGATCCAATAACAAAAATCAATTTCGAGTCCGTTTCAAATTCAGCAATGGAATTTGTCATGGCACCACTTCCGAATGCAGCGGCAAGACCTGCCACTGTGGAAGAGTGTCACAGACGGGCGCAATGATCTACATTATTTGTTCCAATGACTGCCCGTGTAAATTTCTGGGCCAGATAGTTTTCCTCGTTGGTTATTTTGGCAGATACCAGAACCCCGATGGCATCTGGGCCAAAGTCCTGTTTGATTTTTTGAAACTGTGTTGCACTATAATCAATTGCTTCATCCCATGTTGCTTTTTGAAATTTACCCTTCTCTTTAATCAATGGTGTTTTCAGCCGCATAAAACTATTGATATATTCATGGAGATTCCATCCTTTTATGCACAGTTTACCCTGATTTACCGGGTAAGATTTAAGGGGCAGGGTGGAATTTATTTTTCCATCAATAACTTCGAAGAGAACGCCGCAGCCGGTTCCGCAATATGAGCAGACTGAGGGTACAAATTTGCAGTCCATTATTTTTTTCCTTGTATTTGATCATCCATTGGTTTTGGTTTTAATTCTACTTTATCTCCGATGATGGTAAAAGGAGATTTTTCAATACCGCCTCCTGGGCTGTAATTAAAAACAGTGGATACAATTTCATTGACTTCCCTGTAAAGAAGGCGCAAAGGGATGTGAGAAGGGCAGGCATCTTCACATAATCCGCAGTCGATACATCTTCCTGCCATATGGGTTGCCCTGACAAGATGGAAAATAGGAATTTCAACCGGCAGTGTTCCCGGCTCGACAAGACTTGGATGTTCAAGACTGCATTCCGTACAGAAACAGACCGGGCAGATATTTCTGCACCCGTAGCATTTTATGCATTTACTGAATTCATACATCCATCTGGAAAAACGCTCGCTATTATCATAGTCCTCCAAGAGGGTATTTGTATCCATATTAAAGTCAATCCCATGTTCTTTTTTAAACGCTCCGCTGTGTTTTGGTTCCAGATAAGAGCAATCCCCATGGGGTTTGATGGGAGACGGGCAGCAATTGACATTCACAGTTTCAATCTGGTCAGGGTTTAACTGGTTCCAGGTGTAAAGAAGATTCAATGCCCGCTGGTTGCAATCCCTTGCGATGATTCCGATTTTAATGTCAGGGTGTTTTTCTGTTAGATGAGTTGCTATTTTTTCAAGAGAGTAACGATTTTCACCGATTTGAAGGTCTTTTAGTTCATCTAAATTGTCCCGGGTAAAACCGTGGGGAATTAAATGTCCATCTAATGCCTTATATCCTAAAAATATATCAACCTTGTTCTGTGTAATGAGTTGTTCGACCTGATTGATAATCGTCATATCTTATATCGCTCCTTTAACAACATCGTCGATTTTCAAGGGGTTGGGCCCCATTTTCCTGATTTTTTCTGTAAAATCAGTAACAACTTGTACATATTTCTGTGCTTCAGCCGAAGAGATCCATTCAAGATGGAGACGTCCTTCAAGCCCTATGAATTTTAAAAGATCCTGAAGAAATGTAATTCTTTTGATGGTCATATGATTACCAGACTGGTAATGACAGTCTCCAATATGTCAACCACCCACCAGAACCCCGTCAGCTTTGCTCTGCAATGCCCTGAGGATATGATGGGGTGATATGGATGCCGTACACATGACCCTGACCGGTAGGATATTGGGGGGATACTGAAGCCGTGAGACACCGGCCAGGTCTGCAGCCCCATAAGTGCACCAGTTGCACATAAAGGCAATTATTCTAGGTTCAAATATATCTGTTTTCAAGAGAAAGCTCCTTTTTTTATTTATGCGCTCATTGCACTTTTAATTTGCGCATACAGCTGTTCATTATTAAATCCGTCAAGCGTCAAGGCTTCAGAAGGGCATGTGGCAGCACATGCGCCGCATCCCTTGCAAAGGGCGCTGTTTATCAGTGCAACATTTTTTTTGATATCCATGCTAATAGCCCCGTATGGGCATACTTCGATGCAGCCCTCACAGCCTGAACAAAGTTTGGGATTCACTTTCGCTACAATACCGCCGATACTGATCGTATCTTGTGCCAGGGTTGTTATCGCCCTTGATGCAGCGGCCTTGGCCTGGGCAATGCTTTCATCAATGGGTTTTGGATAATGGGCCATTCCGCAAAGGAAGATTCCATCAGTGGCAAAATCCACAGGCCTCAGTTTCTGGTGGGCTTCCAAAAGCCACCCGTCACTGTCACAGGCAACTTTGAAGGCCTGGGAAAGTCCTGTATTGTCACTGGCATCTATTCTCGAGGCAAGGCAGAGAATATCCGCATCAACAGACAATCTTCGTCCTAAAATAGGGTCTTCAAATTCAACACTGACATATCCCTCACCCGGCGCGACAATAGGTTTGTTCTCCGGGTCATACCGAAAGAAAAGAATGCCAAGGTCTCTGGCCTGTTTATAAATAAGTTCCCTTTTTCCATAGGTCCTGATATCCCTGTATAGAATAAAAATGTTTGCCTCGGGATTCATTTTTTTTATTTCAATTGCGCTGTGTATGGAATGAGTGCAACAGACTTTTGAACAATAAGGATGTGCCTCATCTCTTGATCCTACACATTGGATGAAAAGAATATTTTCAGCCTTTTTAATAGGGGTCGCCCCTTTTTTAAGAACAGCATCAAGGTCAAGATGGGTCATAACGGAGGCATGCTTTCCATAAAGATATTCGTCCGGGTTTGACTCTTTTGCACCCACGGCAAGAATGGCAACACCATGGGAAATTTGTCGTTCAGATTCTCCTGATACAATGATGGTATTAAAATTTCCCACAAACCCATCCACCTGTTTGACATTAGACCCTAGAAACAGATCGATCCGGTCATTTTTTTCAACATCCTGTATCAGCTGTTTTACATATGCCCCGATATCTTCATCAAGATATGTTTTGTTAAGCCGTCTTGCATTCCCGCCCAGATTTTGATCTTTTTCCACAAGGCAGACAGGAAATCCCTGGCGTGCAAGGGAAAGAGCAGCGGTCATTCCGGCAATACCGCCACCCACCACAAGACCTGACTGGGTAACGGGCAGTTGGTTTTCGAACAAGGAAGTTAAAAGAAAACTTTTGGCAACGGCCATTCGCACAAGATCTTTGGCTTTTTGTGTGGCCTGTTCCGGTTGCTTTGCATGTACCCATGAATCATGATTTCGAATATTTGCCATTTCAAAGAGGTATTTGTTCAGACTTGCATTGATAAGGGTCTGTTTGAACAGATCCTCATGGGTTTTAGGAGAACAGGCAGCAACGACAACTTTGTTTAATCCTTTTTCTTTTATCACCTGGGCCATTTTATCCTGGGTATCCTGTGAACAGGTAAAAAGGTTTTCTTCAGAATAGATGACTCCGGGAAGTGTTTTTGCATATTCAACAACCTGGGGGACATCAATGACCCCGCCGATATTTGTTCCGCAGTTGCATACAAAAACACCTATTTTAGGAAATTCTCTAGTAGCGTCACGCTCCTGGGGAATAGTAATTTTTTTTGTTTTTGTGTGTCTTGCAAGGGCAATATTTTCAGTTGCCGCTGCTGCTGCGGAACTGGCTTCCATTACCGACTGGGGGATATCTTTGGGCCCGGTTAAAACGCCACAGGCATATATACCAGGTGATGACGTCGATACAGGGTTGAAACTATCAGTTTTTATAAAATTGTGATGGTCTAGTTTGATACCCATGATTTTTGCAAGGTCAATAGAAGACTTTCCTATTTCAAGACCCGTGGACAGAACAACGATATCAAACACTTCATTTTCCATATGGCCGGATTCAGTCACATACATCAGCGATATGCCGCTTTTATCTATGAGAGGAACCGCTGTGTGGACTTTGGATCGTATGAAGCGCACCCCTTTTTCTTGGGCGGTTTCCACATATTTGTCAAAATCTTTTCCCTGGGTTCTCATGTCCATATAGAAGATTGCACAGTCTAAAGGTTCTTTGCTGTGATCCTTGCTCATGATGGACTGTTTTACTGCATACATGCAGCAGACCGAGGAGCAATAGCCATTATTGCATTTGTTTTCATCCCGAGACCCTACACACTGCAGCCAGGCAATTTTTTTGGGATGCGTTGTCTGTTTCTTATCAGAGGGTAAACATAGCTGACCTCCAAAGGGGCCCGTGGCAGAAAGTATCCGTTCAAACCCCATTGACGTTACAATATCAGGATGCTGGTTAAACCCAAAGTTATCCAGTTTTGAAGGATCAAAGGAATTGAATCCGGTTGAAAGGATTATTGAACCGACATGAAGTGATAACTCTTCTTTCGTGTCTTCAAAGTTTATGGCACCTGCCGGGCATAATTTTTCACAAATTCCGCATTTTTGCTTGTTTAAATAGATACATTGGGTGTCATCAATGGCATATTTTAATGGCACAGCCTGGGGGTAGGGGACATAAATCGCCTTTCTTTTCCCAAGGCCTTCATTATATTCATCTTCAACTTTTTTTGGGCATTTTTCTGCACAAAGACCGCAGGCCAGACATTTATCTGTATCTATATAGCGGGGGTGCTTTACAAGGGAAACTTTAAAATTACCCTCGGATCCTGAAACGGCTGAAATTTCCGTAAGTGTTAGCAGTTCGATGTTTGAGTGCCGGCCGACCTCGACCAGTTTAGGAGAAATAATTCACATGGCACAGTCATTGGTTGGGAATGTCTTGTCGAGCTGGGCCATTTTCCCCCCAATGGCAGGAGATCGTTCAACCAGGTAAACATAAAATCCTGAGTTAGCAAGATCCAAAGAAGCCTGTATTCCTGAAATACCGCCGCCTACAACCATTATAGATCCCTGAAGGGCGGTCTGGTTTATATTTTCTATTTTCATTTAATTACTCCGTGGTTTTATATACGAGATTTTATATACGAGATTAATCTTTGAAAGCATTTTGAATGGCAATGGCAATATCGTCCTCACTAAACGGTTTTGATATATAGTCATTGGCACCCAGCTTCATGGCAGTGACAGCATTTTTAACTGTAGAATATCCTGTGATAACAATGATATAAATCTCAGGTTTGATTTTTTTAACAGTTTCTAAAATTTTCATGCCATCCATGTCTTTAAGTTTCATATCAAGAAGAAGCACATCATAAGGATTATTTAAAACGATCTCAAGTCCGGCAACACCTGATAAAGAATGATCACACAGATATCCCAATTCTCCTAAAATTATTTCACAGCCTTTGCAGATTATATTTTCATCATCAATAATCAGTATTTTTTTTTGTGTCATTGATCAGCCTTTCGAGGTATTTTCTTTTGGTTTGCTTATTATTGGCAATTTTATGGTAATCAAAGTTCCAGTGCCTTTTTCACTCAGTATTTTTACCTTGCCCTTATGATTTTTAATAATACCATAGCTGACGGCTAGTCCAAGACCTGTTCCAGTTGTTTTGGTAGTATAAAACGGCTCAAATATTTTTTTTAATTTGTCCTGAGGTATGCCATGCCCGTTATCCTGAATTTCTATAAGGACAGATTCATTTTCCTTATCCATTTTGGATCGTATACCAATCCTTCCTTTTTCATTAACGGCATGGATTGCATTCAACAGCATGTTGATCAGCACTTGCTCGATCTGGTTGTCATCCAATTGAAAATTTACAATGTCTGGGTCAAGATTCTTTTTTATTTGGATGCGTTTTATGAAAAACTCATTCTCCATCAAGGCAAGCGCTTTTTCAATTACCTTATTAATGTTTGCATCCACCTTTTCAGGTTTTTTTTCTCTGGAGAAATCAAGCAATCCCTGAATAATCGTCTTACACCTTTGTGTTTCCTCCATGATAATTTCAAGCCCATCCTTAAACTGCCCGTCTTCTGATGCTTTCTTAAAAAGATTTGAACTGTAAAGCAGTATTCCGGTAAGTGGGTTATTTATTTCATGGGCAATTCCCGCGGCCATTCGTCCCAGGGATGACAAGCGGTCAATTTTTGTGGCAAGTTGGTTATACCGCGAATTGTAAAATTTTATTCTGTCATTGTGGTCGATTGCACAGGCACACTGTTCAGTCACAGCCTTTGTGAAATCCAGTTCATCATCGGAAAAAGTCTTTTTTTTGTTAAAATATGTTCTAATAAATCCAAAGACCATGTTATCAATTACCAAAGGCACATCCACCATCATCCGGATGCCGATATCCCATGCTTCTTGCGGATACTTTACCCTATGTGCGTTTTTGATATCCGTAATAATCTGGATGCTATGGTTTTTATCGGGCCAGGACATGAACCTTTTTCCTGTCAAAGGCTCCAGGGCAATATATTTTTCATCTATTCCATAGGATGCACGAATATGAAAATTGTCAGAGTCTTTATTAAAAATGCAGATGGCGGCACCTTTTGCACCAAGACCTTGGGTTGTATTGGAAACAATGAGTTTCAGCACTTCATTCAAATCTGTTTTGCTTGTAGAATGAACTACTTTACTCACCTCCCGAAACATCCGATAAAAGCTTTCAAATTTTTTTAATTCAGTCATATGTTCTCTTTTGGCTTCGAGTCAAAAATCAACAAAGAAAAGACCATAATTGTTAAATTAAGGCAAGCAAAATTTTGGTTTGCCTGTCTTGATTTTACCATGCTTCCCTTTCGAGGCGTTTGTAGATGAACATTAACTGCTTTTGTGTCAGTTCACCGATATTCTCATTGATCCATTGCAGGTCACCGGATGCAATGGCCGCTTTTGCCTCGGAAGTTAATGTATACTCTGCCAGGGCGGCACTTCCTTCTTCCATAAGATAAACCCAGAAATTCTCATCTTCGGATGTCCGATTTAATACTTTTAATACTTCTCTTTTCTGGATGGATTTTTTCTTTTCAGGATCAAGGAGGGATAAATTTTTCTGGCTGGTTTTGGCAGCGTTATGATCAAGGGCTTCTTTGATGGCTGTTTTGATCTGTTCCGCGGTAAATGGCTTGGCAATAAAATCATGAGCCCCTAGTTTCATGGAATCGACTGCCAGGCTGCTGGTGGCATATCCCGTCATAACAATCACTTCTGTGTCAGGGTTGGTTTCCTTTACCCTTTTCACAACCTGCATGCCGTCAATATCCGGAAGGTGTAAATCTGCCATCAGAAGATTATAGTCATATTTTCCAATAGCGGCCATAGCCCCGAGGCCTGTTCCCTGAAGTTCAACATCATATCCTTCATCATCCAGAATCATTTTCAACCCTTTTGCAACATTTAAATCATCTTCCATAATTAATATATGGGGTTGGATAGTTTCTTTTGTTCTATTTATTTCTTTTAAAGCAGTCATATTCGTCCCCTTTTTTTTATTTTGTTATCAGTTGTAAATCATAAATTGCATATTGCATATGGCATGCCATGGAATGAAAAAAAAATAAAATGGAGATAAAATAGAATTATTATTAATTAAATCAGAACGTTATATCAAAAATTTTGATTGTAGTAATTTTTAAGAATGCAGGATTCGATAGGTAATTCGTATATAAAAATATATGCTTGATAAAGAACTTATGACCTTTTTTAAGGGAAATACGTATAGAGATGTGGCCGTATATTTTAATATATGTCATATATTAAAATATACGATAAAGTTCTATTGTTTTAAATCTTCAGAAAAGGTGATGTCGTATTTTTTCATTCCCGTTGAAAAGTTGGAACGTTGCATTCCCACCAATTTTGCGGCTTTAGTAATATTGCCGTCAGCTTTTGAGAGCGCTTTTTTTAAGAAGGCGGCCTCTATTTTGTTGAAATGATTCTCTATGAAGCGTTTTTTTACAGCCTTGAGTTCATCGATATTTCTGGGAACCGGGATGTCATTGGAGTTGTCCTCTTGCCTGATTTCAAGATTATCATATAGAAATTTTTGATTTAATTGGCTTTCATCGGACAGGATCACAAGTCGTTCAATAACGTTTTTTAATTGCCTGACATTGCCGGGCCAGTCAAAGTTTACAAGGGTCTTAAGGGCATCATCGGAAAATCCTGATATTTTTTTTCCGGTTTTACGGCAGAACCGCTTAAGGAAATAATATGCCAGGGTGGGGATGTCATTTTTTCTGTCCCTTAAAGGGGGAATGTGTATGGGGAATACATTTAAACGATAAAATAGATCCTCTCTGAATTTTTTTTCTTTCACCATTTGCTGCATGTCCATGTTCGTTGCCACAATAATCCTGGCATTTGTTTTTTTTTCTTGACTGGAACCAACTGCTTTATACTCACCTGTTTCCAAAACCCTTAGAAGTTTGCCCTGAACATCCATATCCAGATTGGTCACCTCGTCCAGAAAAAGGGTGCCGTTTGAAGCAATTTCAAAAATTCCAGGCATTGTTTTATCGGCCCCGGTAAACGCACCTTTAACATGACCAAAAAGCTCACTTTCCATAAGCGAAGAGGAAAAAGTATTGCAATCCACTGCCAGGAAACGGTTAGCGGCTCTTTTACTGTGGGCATGAATGGCATTTGCAAACAATTCTTTTCCAGTACCGCTTTCTCCGTCAAGCAGAACTGTGCTGTCCAAAGGGGCCACCCGTTCTATTTTTTTAAAAACTTCAACTATCAGGGGATTTTCTCCAATGATATTAGCAAAACTGAATTTATCATAGAGTTGTTTTTTTAAAGAAAGATTCTCTTGAACAAGCTTTCTATTTTCCAATGCTTTAAGAACGGATTTGGAAAGCACTTTTTCATCAAATGGCTTTGTAATGAAATCAAAGGCACCGTTTTTCATAGCTTCCACCGCAGCCTCAATCGTTCCATGCCCTGTCATCATGATGACACAGACATCAATTTTTTTCTCGTTAATTTCTTTTAGAATTTTAATGCCGTTCATATCAGGCAGCTTGATATCCAGAAGGACCAGATCAAATGAATTTTTTAAAATTTTTTCAAGCCCTTCCTGGCCGGAAAATGATATATCAACATCATATCCATTTTCTAAAAGGATGATTTTACATCCTTGACAGATAGATGATTCATCATCTACAATTAAAATTTTTTGCAAATCATGCATTTTTTTATCTTTTTATTATTCCCCATGCAGTCCGAAATATTCTCACAATAATACCAAAAACAATATCCACTATACAAAATGTGTTTGTAAAGTACAAATTATTTGATTGTCTAAGCGATCGCATATAAATTGAAAGCAACTTTAAAGTAATGAAGCAGTAATCCTGATTTAAAAAAGGATGACAATTATTGAAAATTATGGAATCTTTGGTATAATGATTCCAGATTTTTTAAATTAAGGAGTAATCATGGATAACAGGCCAAAACTGATCGTACTTCCCCTTCAGCCGGATGTGGATCAAGAATACAATGGGATCGGTTTAGGGATTCATTTTTTACTTGGCAATATGATAGCCATCCATCCAGAACTTGCAGAGTTCTGGTTTGGCTGGCGTGTGAACAAAATTTTTAAAGCTGTTCCTGATCTAAAGGCTTTTTGTAGAGGCAACAAGGGTATAGATATTAAATTGTTTGCAAAGGAGCAGAAAATAAGATTCTGGCTTTACGGCAAATACAGAGAAACCAATGGCATTGTTTTGGTTTCTCTATCTCTTTATGATGCAGATCTTGAAAAAAATTATGATATTGATCTTCTTCTTGATACATCTGACTTTTTTATCAATTTTGGCCATTGTTTTTTTGAATGGCTGGCTCTTTGCAACCTGCCTCTTGATCACAAACAAATGGCAAAAGCATTATGGAAGGAAAATATCAGTATTAAGGGGCTTGAATACCTTGGTTGCGCAGTTGAGGTAACTTACCTGAATTATATAGATCCCACTGTATTTAAAGACGGACTTTTTGATCTTGAATGGTTTGAAAAAGCTGTTATGTCGTCCCCCATGTCCTACCTGGCCCATGATATTAAAGGATGGGCCTTTTATAAAAATAAAATCTATGGGAAAGCCAAAGATTGCTTTAAAAAGGCTCTGGAAAAAAATGAAGATGGTATTGGTGCGATTGCAGGTATGATGTTGTGTTATGTCTTTGAAAAAAATAAAGAAAAAGCCCTGGCATTTTCAATTGCCAAGGCAGATGTAAAAAACGAATCCCATGATATTGCCATAAAATTTATAGAAAAAAAATTATCTAGCTGACCTTGTTTTTTGTAATCCTGGTATGACTTGATTGATTTTCACATGCTCGATGATTATATTACCCATCAAGAGTAACCATTAAATGGAGATTACTTATGAAAAGAAAATATATAATATTGAGTACCATAGTCATTTTGGCTGGATTTTTTTCAATTATTGGATGTATGGAACTATATGGCAGGATAAAACCCAATCCTGATGTTATAAAATTATACACCAATCAGGTTGGCCTGCCAGACTATAATTATTATTACACAGGAATATCCAATCTCCCTGATGCTGTCATTGGGATTGATAAAAAATACAAATTTAATGACCGGTTATGGGGCAAAATTGAAAGCCATGGGGAAGTTTATAAAAAAATATATAATTTAAATGATACACCTTATGGTGATTCTGATTTGATTGGAAGTGATATCATTGACAATAATGGTTTAAAATTGGGAATTTGGTTTTCGTCTTATTATGACACTGTTGTTAAAAAGAATCCTGACGGCACAGTGGAGGTTTATACCCCCTATGAACCTGATGACTATGAACCCGATTTCTTAAGCAAATAAACATAAGAAGGTTCCTTATTTTTAAAAAAGACAGGGAAAGCCGCACTTATTGCAAATTGCTTTGGCGACCTGCAAAAATAGTTGTGCCGATGATGATCAAACCGCCGATAAGGGTTCTTATCTGGGGTGTTTCATTGAGCAGGAAAAAAGCCAGAACAATACCATAAACCGGTTCAAGCCCTGCAATTACAGCTGCGGTTTGTGCTCTTATAAAGCCCAGAGATTTTATAAACAGGGCGTGGGCAAGGGCAGTGCAGAAAACCCCTAAAAAGATGAGAAAGGGAAGGTCGGAAAATTGAGGTGGGGCAATTTGAATGATAAGGATTGGAACCACTAAAAATATGGTTGCAAAAAGGTTTTGGTAAAATGCTATGGCAATAGCATCGGAGATTCTTGCATTTCTTCTGTTTACTATGGCTAAAAAAGCAAAGGTAATCCCTGAAATGATCCCGAAAAATCCCCCTCTTGTGATATTATCTGAAAAATTAAAATTGGGAATAACAAGAAGAATCCCGATAAAAACAGCCCCGGCAATAAATATATCTGTTAGTTTAAGCCTTTCTTTGAAAAACAAAGGTTCCAGAAAGGTCACAAATAAAGGAAATGTGGAAAAGGTGACAAGCCCTATAGCCACACTTGAAATCTGAATGGAAAGAAAAAAACTCCACCAATGAACAGCCAGAAGGATTCCCTGCAAAAGAAAAAAGAAAATTTCTTTTTTACCAAACCCAGACAATACAGTCTTTGAAAAAAACCGCGCAAAGAAAAAAAGGGCAATGGATGCAAAAAAGGTTCTTCCAAGGACAATATAAAGGGGGCTGCAGGACAAAAATTTGCCGAAAAGCCCTGCAAATCCAAACAGAAAAACAGCAATATGGATTTGTGTAACCCCTTTATTCAATAAGCAGGGTTTCAAATTAACCTTGTCTTATGGGTTTTCTGGGTCACCTGGCTCACCTGGTGAGTTGCCGGTATTTTATCCGGGTCGGCTGATCCGCCTTTATTCCCAGCCGTTTTTTTCTGTCTCGTTCATAATCAGAATATGACCCTTCAAAAAACAGGGTCTGGCTGTCTCCCTCAAATGCCAGAATATGGGTGGCAATTCTGTCCAGAAACCAACGGTCATGGCTGATAATAACGGCACAACCGGCAAAGCTTTCCAGAGCTTCCTCCAATGCTCTCAGGGTGTTGACATCCAGATCATTGGTGGGCTCATCCAATAATAAAAGGTTGGCTTCTTTTTTCAGTATGGTTGCCAGATGTACCCGGTTTCTTTCACCGCCAGAGATATCTTTGACTTTCTTTTGCTGGTCAGATCCTGAAAAATTAAATTTTGCCACATAAGCCCTTGAGTTGATTTCTCTTCCACCAATGAGCAT
The DNA here is from genome assembly GCA_964457495.1 of uncultured Desulfobacula sp. GTDB lineage: Bacteria > Desulfobacterota > Desulfobacteria > Desulfobacterales > Desulfobacteraceae > Desulfobacula. Next base: position 4,148 of record CAYWGN010000023.1, on the reverse strand, counting down.
TTTATCATTGCCGCCTGAAAGCAGTTCAAAAATTGTTCGTTCAGGATCAAGGGTGTCTCTTTCTTGATCCACATAGGCAAGCTTGACACTCTGGCCAAGCTCAATTGTTCCTGCGTCTGGTTTTTGTTTGCCTGTGATCATGTTGAAAAGAGTTGTTTTGCCGGCTCCATTGGGACCTACAATACCAATAATGGCCCCTGGAGGAATGACAAAGTTCATATTCTCAACCAAGAGCTTATTTTCAAATGCCTTGGTAACACCTTTAGCCACAATGACTTTTTCTCCAAGTCTGGGCCCGGGCGGAATGAATATTTCCAAATCAAGTTCCTGTTGTTGAACATCTTTTTTCAGAAGGTCTTCATAGGCAGTGATCCTGGCTTTTGATTTGGTCCGTCTGCCTTTAGGTGACATATTGATCCACTCAAGCTCCCTTTGAAGGGTCTGCTGTCGTTTGGATTCTGATTTTTGTTCTGTTGCCAGCCGTTTTTGTTTCTGATCAAGCCATGAAGAATAGTTGCCTTTCCAGGGAATCCCTTCTCCGCGGTCCAGCTCAAGAATCCATCCAGCGACATTATCCAGGAAATACCGGTCATGGGTGACGGCAATAACGGTTCCTTCATACCTGTTTAAATGTTCTTCAAGCCAGCCAACAGATTCAGCATCAAGATGGTTTGTGGGTTCATCCAGAAGGAGTATATCGGGTTTTTGCAGCAAAAGCCGGCAAAGGGCCACCCGTCGTTTTTCACCTCCTGAGATTACATTGACCGGAGTGTCACCGGCAGGACAACGCAATGCATCCATGGCCATCTTCAGTTTGGAATCAAGATCCCATGCATCCATATGATCCAGTTTTTCCTGGATTCTGCCTTGTTTTTCAATGAGTTTGTCCATTTCATCATCAGCCATGGGGTTGGCAAATTCTTCTGAAATTTTTTCATATTCATTTAACAGATCAACTGTTTCTTTAACCCCTTCTTCAACCACCTGGCGAACTGTCTTTTTGCTGTCAACAAGGGGTTCCTGTTCAAGATAACCGACATTGAGTCCTTTGGAGAGGATTGTCTCACCTGAAAATTTTGAATCAACCCCTGCCAATATCTTTAACAAAGAACTTTTACCCGAGCCGTTTAGACCTAGCACTCCGATTTTTGCCCCGTAAAAATAGGACAGGTAAATATCTTTGAGTATTTGTTTTGTGCCATGGAATTTACTCACATTTACCATCGTATAGATCACTTTTTTTGTATCCTGGGTCATATCTTACAACTCCTTATTCAATAACAGCAATGCACTCAATTTCAACAAGGGCATCTTTTGGAAGTCTTCCCACTTCAAATGCGGATCTTGCAGGTTTGTGGCCGGCAAGACATTTTTCATATATTTTATTCATCCCCATGAAATCATCAATATTATCTAAAAATATGGTGGCCTTAATAATTTTATCTAAGCCTATGCCTACTTCCGATAGGACAGTCTCAATATTTTTCATTACCTGTGCTGTCTGCTCTTCAATATTGGCTCCCTTAAGTTTCATTGTTTCAGGGTCAAAGGCAAGCTGGCCTGAACAAAATACCATATCATTATGAACAATGGCATGGCAGTAAGGGCCAATGGCGGCAGGGGCTTTTGTTGAAAAAATCTGTTTCATTGTATTTTCCTTTTTTATTTTAAATTAATTATAAAGTGTCACAATTGGTTCCTTTAATATCAGGCTTATGGCCTCTTTTGCAGTTTTGGCAATAATGGGAAAGGTCTCTTCCAGTTTTGCTATCTGCCTTAAATTGTCACCCGTTCTTAAAATCAATCGTGCAAGGTCGCCTTCTGCAAAATCCGACCCGGTTACTATGTCTTCCCAGGGTTCATCATGGGCCCAGAGATAGATCAGCAGGCTTGGTTGAATAAACAGATTGGGGGCATCAAAGCCTTTTTCCAAAAGCTTAATGGCAAAAGGTTTTAATCCTTTTCTTGCATCCAGAAAAACTTCCTTCAGACGTTTGGGAAGGGACTGGGAGTATAGCGGGTCATCTGTAAATTCTTTTTCATTGACAAAAGACCCTATAATGCAAGCCAGTAAAGCAGGATTCTTCTGGGGTAAAAGGTTTTCCCGGATAGCCTGGGCAACCAGAAGCGGTGCATCAATTCTCAGTTTTGAAGCCCAGATCCCGTCTTCTGTCAGGGCTCCTTGTTTTGTAACAAATTTTTCATCAATCATAAAATCCATGTGATCTAAAAAATCATTCCAGAGAAGTTCAAGGCCTGTTCCAAATTTTTCCCTTGCTTTTTTTCCCCTTTTTTTCCCTGACAGGATCAAATGTGACGCAAATGATTTTTTAAGAAGCAGTTTTATCTGATCAGGATTATGGGACAGCAACAGGTTTAATACCATGGAAAAATTGATGGTGATCTGGCTTTCAATGTCTAAGGGAGGGGAATTGATTAATTTTGCGACATAATTTAAATCCATGAATTTGCCAGGCAAAACAATGGCAAATCCAATGTTATCCATACCCCTTCTTCCGGCTCTACCCGTCATCTGCTGAAATTCACTGGGGGTTAATCCCATGAATTCAACCCCGTTAAACCGGTCGGAATTAAGGACGACCACGGATCGTGCAGGAAAATTAACCCCTGCCGCCACTGTGGATGTCGCAAACATGGCATCCAAAAGTCCTCCTGCCATAAGGGTTTCAACCACCACTTTCCATGCAGGAAGATGACCGCTGTGGTGGGATGCTGTGGCTGTCTGTTCAAGAAAGGATCGATGTTTGTGATCTGCCAGATGAGGATTCCCTGATACCAGTTCATTGATCCTGTGACGCAGGGCCTCTTTTTTTTGAGGATTTTTGGATAACAGGCTTGAATTACAAAGTTTTATGGCCTGATCACATTCTGCCCTTGATTTTAAAAAAAAGATGGCTGGCAGCAAATGATATCTGTCCAGGATGTGGAGGATGTCTGCAAACGGGGGAAGTTGTCCGGCATGTCCCAAAGAAGGTCTGTTTTTTGCATTTGCAAATTTAAATACTTTTTTATGAAGTTTTTGTTTCTGGCCTGTGGCAAGAGCTTCCATTAAAGGGAAAAGGGTTCCTGAAGGGTGCATAAAAAGAGGAAAAAGAGGAACTGGGCGATCATGGTTTTCAATGACACGACATCTTTTACCCCGGATGGATTCAAGCCATTTTGCTATTTGAAAAGGGTTACCAATGGTTGCGGAAAGTAAGAGCAAAGGAATTCGAACGGGCAGATAGATCATGATTTCTTCCCAGACCACTCCTCGCTGCTCATCTCCAAGAAAATGGGCTTCATCCAGAATTATCAGATCACAGGTTAAATTTTCTCCTGTATACATGGCATCGTAAAGCTGATTTCTCAGGATTTCCGTGGTACCGATAACAATTGCAGCATCTGGATTCTCCTTGATATCTCCCGTTAGAATTCCGACATTTTCTTTGCCAAAAAGCTTTGAAAACTGGGCATGGATGGAATTGGTCAACGCCTTTAAAGGGGTTGCATACCAGACCTTACCTTTTCTTTGTAGTACTTTTTGCGCAACCTGTTCAGCAATCCAGGTTTTCCCTGACCCTGTAGGGGCCGTGACCAGACAATCAGATTTAGTTATGGCTTTTATGGCTTGAAGTTGGAAGGGATCAGGCACAAATAGGTTTTCTTCAGGGACCCCTATTTTTTTAAACACATGTTTTAAAGACTTTTCAGAGCCGGGGCTCATCTGTTTTATGCCGGTTGTTTCTTCTAATTTTCTATGGGATTTTTCCAGAGGATAAAATTTTTTTTTCATGGCTATGATAAACCATAAAAACCAATATTTTGCAAGTTTTTACTAAATCTTCAGCCAGGTAAATTCCATTTCTCCTGCATGTCTTCTGTCCCTTCGCCATCAAATAGTACAGAAGACAAAGTGCCAGTAGGATATACCTTTTTCTCCTATTGACAGATTCCGTTTATTTTATTATTAAATTTTAACAAACTTATGGGCTGAAAAATCGTATAGCTGGACGTATATGTTAAATTTAAAATTTGGGCCATTGACTATAACCAAAGGACAATTAAAATTAAGTTCATATTTATTATGCTATCAATGATTATCTCCCTAATTCTCTTATCAAAACAACATAGGATCAGTACTATTA
>CAYWGN010000022.1:0-35278 GCA_964457495.1 uncultured Desulfobacula sp. | reverse complement strand
GGTGCCGATGGTTTTATCGGCTCCCACCTCACAGAAGCACTGCTTGATATGGGCTGCCATGTCCGTGCCTTAAGTCAGTACAATTCTTTTAATGACTGGGGCTGGCTGGAAGCAATCAAGGACATTGATAGTGCAAAGCTCAATATGGATGTAGTCTGCGGGGATGTCCGGGACCCGCATTTCTGCAAGGAGATTACCAAAGACATTGATGTTATTTTCCACCTTGCCGCTTTAATTGCAATTCCTTATTCCTATGTTGCCCCGGATTCTTATGTGGATACAAATGTCAAAGGAACCCTCAATATCTGCCAGGCCGCCAAAGAAAATGGATGTGAGCGGGTGATCCACACCTCAACCTCCGAAGTTTATGGCACAGCTCAATATGTGCCCATTGATGAAAAACATCCGCTACAGCCTCAATCCCCTTATTCCGCCAGCAAGATCGGTGCGGATCAAATGGCTTTGAGCTTTCATCTCGCCTTTGGCCTGCCAGTGACCATTGCAAGACCTTTTAATACCTATGGTCCCCGGCAAAGCGCCCGGGCTGTGATTCCCACCATCATTACTCAAATTGCAGCCGGAAAAAAACAGATTCAATTGGGCGATGTGTCTCCTACCCGGGATTTTAACTATGTTCTGGATACCTGCCGTGGATTTATTGCCTTGGCAGAATCTGACAAAACCATTGGTGAAGTAATTAACATAGGTTCCGGTACTGAAATTTCCGTTGGTAATACCTTGAACCTGATAAAAGAATTGATGAAAGCAGATGTGGAATTCATCATTGATGAAAATCGTATCCGCCCTGAAAATTCTGAGGTGTTCCGCCTGTGCTGTGACAACACCAGAATAAATGAATTAACCGGTTTTCAACCTGAGTATTCCATAGAGCAGGGATTAAAGGAAACCATTGACTGGTTTACAAGTTCAGACAACCTTTCACGTTATAAAACAGATATCTACAATGTATAAAAAGCTCATAACTTTCATAAGGGACTGGTATCAGACAGATCAGTTCATCCCGCTTCATGAACCCCGCTTCAAAGACATTGACAAAGAATATGTTTTGGATGCTATTGATTCAACATTTGTGTCCAGCGTTGGTGAATATGTCAATAGATTTGAGCATGACCTTGCCGTATATCTAAACGTCAAACGAGCGGTTGTTACAGTCAATGGAACTGCAGCATTACAGGTTGCTCTCCGTCTGGCAGGTGTGAAAGCCGGTGATGAAGTAATAACCCAGCCCCTGTCCTTTGTGGCTACTGCCAATGCCATAGCTTATAATAATGCCAGCCCCGTATTTATTGATGTCAATCGTGATACACTTGGATTATGTCCCGATGCTCTGGAACAATTCCTTGATCAAAATGCTGAAAAAAGAGGAACAAGCGCTTTTAATAAAACAACCGGAAAACGCATTGCCGCCATGGTTCCCATGCACACGTTTGGTCATCCATGCAGGATGGCCAGTTTAATTGATCTGGCAGATCAATGGAACATTCCTGTTGTGGAAGATGCAGCAGAGTCCATCGGCTCCAGGATTTCAGCCCGGCATTGCGGAACCTTTGGGAAAGCAGGTGTTTTGAGTTTTAACGGTAACAAAACAATCACCTGCGGCGGAGGCGGTGCTATTATTACCAACGACGATGCCCTGGCTGATAGAGCCAAACATCTTACCACTACTGCAAAAGTAAATCATCCATGGGAATATATTCATGACGAACTTGGCTATAATTACAGAATGCCGAATTTGAATGCTGCCCTGGCATGTGCCCAGCTTGAACAATTGGATGATATTTTAGCAGATAAACGCGAACTGGCAAATGCCTATGATACGTTTTTCAGTAACGTAGAATGGTGTGATTTTTTAAAAGAACCTGACGGATGTACCAGCAATTACTGGCTGAACGCTGTAATTACCCATGATAAAAAACAGCGGGATGATTTTTTAAAAATTACAAATGATTCCGGTGTAATGACCCGCCCTCTCTGGCAGTTAATGTCAAACTTGGAAATGTATAAACATTGCCAGAAAGGGGATTTGAAAAATGCCCAATGGCTTCAGGACAGAATCGTGAATCTGCCAAGCAGTGTGAGACTCAATGCCTGAGCAAGAGCAGGAAATAATCCTCATCGGAGGAGGCGGTCACTGCAAATCCTGTATTGATGTAATTGAGCAGGAAGGGAATTACAGGATTGCCGGTATTGTAGATTTGCCGGAAAAACTGCATCAAAAAATTCTGGACTATGAAATTATTGCAACAGATGATGACCTACCACGACTTGTTAATGAGTATGAAAAATTTTTGATTACTCTGGGCCAGATTAAGAGTCCGGGAAAAAGGATAAGAATTTTTCAAACACTGAAAGAATCAGGGGCAAAATTACCTGTAATTATTTCACCACTTGCCTATGTTTCAAAATATGCAGAGATAGGGGATGGGACAATAATAATGCACAACGCCCTGGTTAACACCGGAGCAAGGATCGGAAGTAACTGCATAATAAACAGCAAAGCCCTGATTGAGCATGATGCAACCATCGGTGATCACTGCCACGTCGCAACTGGCGCCATCATTAACGGAGGCGTAAAAGTCGGTTCAGGGACTTTTTTCGGCAGCAATGCCGTTTGTAAAGAATATATTGAGATTGGTGAAAATGCAGTAATTGGCTGCGGAGCAAAAATTACCAAGAACATACTCTAAACTTTGATCTTTCAGCTTCTGTGCTACGAGCTACAAATTATGAGCTATCCTAAAACATTTATAATCGCCGAAGCAGGTGTAAATCACAACGGCAGCCTTGACCTTGCCAAAAAGATGATTGATGCGGCTGTTGAAGCTGGAGCGGATGCAGTCAAGTTTCAGACCTTCAAGGCGGAAAAAGTTGTAAGCAGATACGCTCCAAAGGCGGAATACCAGAAGCAGACAACAGACAAAACTGAATCGCAGCTGGATATGGTTCGCAAGCTGGAGCTTGACAAAGTTGCTCATGAAAAGCTTCTCGCTTATTGCCACTCCAGGAATATTCAATTTCTTTCAACCCCGTTTGATCTTGAAAGCATAGACCTGCTGAGCAAACTGGGATTGGAAATATTCAAAATACCGTCCGGTGAGATTACAAACCTGCCGTATCTTCGAAAAATCGGCGCTCTGAAAAAAGAAATTATTTTGTCCACTGGCATGTCGGATCTTGGTGAAATCGAAAAGGCCCTTGATGTGCTTACTGGTGCCGGAACGAAATTTAAAAATATAACTGTCCTTCACTGCAACACTGAATATCCCACATCAATGCAGGATGTTAACCTTAAAGCCATGCAGACAATAAAAACTGCCTTTCCCGGAATACGTGTTGGATATTCAGACCACACGGAAGGTATAGAGGTTCCCGTTGCCGCCGTTGCACTGGGTGCTGCAATTATCGAAAAGCATTTCACCCTTGATAAAAATATGCCGGGCCCGGATCACAAAGCATCTTTGGAGCCGGATGAATTGACTGCCATGGTCAAGGCTATTAGAAATATAGAGAAATCCCTCGGAACCGGTATAAAAAAATCTTCATCTTCAGAACTAAAAAATAAGCCAATTGTCCTCAAAAGCATTGTAGCGGCAAGAACCATCAGCAAAGGTGAATCCTTCACAGAAGAAAATCTGACAGCAAAACGCCCCGGCACAGGGATCAGCCCAATGCGGTGGGATGAGGTAATAGGCCAAAGGGCTAGCAAAGATTATCAACAGGATGAATTAATATGAAAGGCAAAGTTTGTGTTGTCACAGGCACACGAGCAGAATACGGCCTTCTCTACTGGCTGATGAAAGCGATTCAGGAAGATCACGATTTTGAGTTGCAGATAATTGCCACAGGAATGCACCTGTCACCTGAATTTGGCCTGACATACGAGCAGATAGAAAAAGACGGTTTTAAAATTGACAAAAAAATCGAGACGCTCCTTTCCTCAGATACACCAGCAGGTATTTCAAAATCAATGGGCCTTGGAATGATCGGATTTGCCGATGCCTATGCTGAGCTGAAGCCTGATATCATTGTCCTGTTAGGAGACAGATTTGAGATTTTTTCAGCGGCGGCCTCTGCCATGATCGCACGTATTCCAATTGCACATCTGCACGGAGGAGAGGCTACAGAAGGTTTAATTGATGAACCTATCAGACATTCGATTACCAAGATATCCCATCTGCACTTTACGGCAGCGGAGGAATACAAAAGACGGGTTGTTCAATTAGGTGAAGATCCCGCAAGGGTTTTTAATGTAGGCGGCCTGGGGATAGACAATATCAGGAAACTGAAACTTATGAGCAGGGAAGAGTTTGAAGATTCAATCAATTTCAAACTCAGCTCCAAAAATCTTTTAGTCACTTTTCATCCAGTTACCCTTGAGCATGCCACGGCTGGAGATCAATTCCAGAATCTTCTAAATGCACTGGATGAACTCGAAGATACAAAATTTATTTTTACAAAACCGAATGCTGACACGGAAGGCCGTCTTATAATTAAAATGATTGATGATTATGTCTTTGAAAACAGCCACAATGCAGTTGCATTTACAAGTCTTGGTCAATTGCGGTATTTGTCGGCATTGAAATTTGTTGATGCCTGTATTGGAAATTCATCCAGTGGACTTGCCGAAGCTCCGACATTCAAGATTGGCACAATCAACATGGGGGACCGCCAAAGAGGAAGACTTATGGCCGATAGCGTCATAGATTGTGAACCAGAAAAGGAATCAATCTTGTCTGCCATCAGAAAACTTTATTCCAAAGAATTTCAAAATAAACTCAAGGACGTTAAAAATCTTTATGGAGAAGGTGGTGCAGCAAAAAAAATCAAGAAAACTCTCAAAGAGGTTGATCTCTCCGACATTTTGAAAAAAGAGTTTTATGATACGGAGTTCAAAATATGAAGATCTTTTTTATTGGAACTGTCGAGTTTTCAAAATGCGTCCTTACAAAATTGATCGAGATAAAGGCTCAAATTGTAGGTGTGGCTACAAAATCTGATTCGCCTTTTAATGCCGATTTTGCGGACGTTACGCATTTATGCAAAAAGGCAAATATTCCATACAGATTTGTTGACAATATTAATGATAGGGATGTTATTGATTGGGTTAATAGTCTGCACCCGGATGTTATTTTCTGTTTTGGGTGGTCAGAACTGCTTAAAAAAGAATTGTTACATCTATCGCCGATGGGAGTAGTTGGCTTCCACCCTGCGCCATTGCCGCAAAACAGAGAAAGGCATCCTATCATATGGGCATTAGTGTTGGGCTTGAAAAAAACAGCCTCAACATTTTTTTTTATGGATGAGGGGGCTGATAATGGCGATATTCTGTCTCAGGAATTCATAAAGATTGCATATTCTGATGATGCTCGAAGCTTGTATTCGAAGATTATTGATACTGCTTTACAGCAAATTGAGGAGTTTGTGCCTAAGCTTGAGAGTGGAACATATATACAGATTCCTCAAGATCATTTAAAGGCAAATATTTGGAGAAAACGAACCAAAAATGACGGAAAAATTGATTTTCGGATGACCAGTCAGGCAATTTATAACCTTGTGCGCGCTCTTACAAAGCCTTATATCGGAGCTCATGTTGTTTACAAAGGAGAAGAATATAAAGTGTGGAAAAGTAAGGAGAAAGAAAACAAGGCTATAAATTTGGAACCAGGTAAAGTTCTTGCAGTTGAGGATAATATTATTTCTGTGAAAACCGGAGACGGTTCTGTAAATCTTATTGAGCACGAATTCAAAATTATGCCGCGGGTTGGAGAATATATACTGTGAAAAATAACGTCTTGGTCATAGCAGTCCACCCTGACGACGAGACTCTTGGTTGCGGGGGGACGATTTTGAAGCATAAAGCCGCAGGTGATGCAGTGCATTGGCTGATTGTAACCTCTATAAAGGAGGGGAACGCGTTTGCTGAGAGTGTACTTGAAGCAAGGCAGCAGGAGATTAAAACAGTATCTTCAATGTATGGTTTTGATGGCGTGTATGATCTTGATTTTCCAACCATGAAATTGGATGAAATTATCTTTAGCAGGCTTATTAGCAGTATTTCAGATGTGTTCAAGCAGGTAGATCCAAACATAGTTTATCTTCCTTTTAAGGGCGATGTCCATACCGATCACCAGATAGCATTTAAGGCCGCTTATAGCTGTACCAAGAGCTTTCGATATCCCTCGGTTAAAAAAATTGTGATGATGGAAACATTGAGCGAAACTGAATTTGCACCTAGCACGAAAGAAGATAGTTTTATTCCCAATATGTTTGTAGATATAACCGATTTTATTGACCGCAAGGTTGAAATCATGAATCAGTACAAAAATGAAATCGGTCAGTATCCCTTTCCCAGAAGCGAAAGAAACATCCGTGCATTAGCAACCTTTCGTGGAGCAACAGCCGGGTGTGAACATGCGGAGAGTTTTATGATTTTGAAGGAGATAAATTAGATGAAAAAATTTAAAACTTTGCGGCTTCTGCATCTCTGCGATGAATTATTAAAACCATGAAAGACATAACAATACATCCCAAAGCCACAATCAAAGAAGCCATGGGTTCCCTTGACAAAACAGCCGAAAAGGTGCTTCTTGTGGTTGATGAAAATCAGGCATTGATCGGCGCTTTGACAGACGGCGATATCCGACGCTATATCCTTAAAGGTCGAGATTTAACCGGCACAATTGAAAATGCTTACAAGCCAAACCCGATTTTTATATTTCAGGAAGATTTTGATTCGGAAAAGACCAAAGCAATTTTTCTGGAAAATAAAATTGACTTGATTCCCATCCTTGACCAAAACCGAAAGGTGGTAGATTTCATAACCTGGGAAAAGGCGTTTGGTAATAACAGAAAACCAGAAAACCAGAAACTGAATGTTCCTGTAGTTATAATGGCCGGCGGTAAAGGCACACGCCTTGAGCCGTTTACAAGAGTCTTGCCCAAACCTCTTATACCTGTAGGTGACAAACCGGTAATTGATCATATCATTGACAGATTCAGGGTCTATGGAATAAGCGAGTTTTATCTGACAATCCACCACATGTCCAAGATAATACGCGCCTATTTTGAAGAAAAAGAACCGGATTATTCCGTGGGTATTTTTGAGGAAGATGAACCAAGAGGCACCGCCGGAAGCCTTAAACTCCTTGCGGATAAATTAAACAAGCCCTTTTTTGTCTCCAACTGTGACATTATTATAGAGGCTGATTATGCTGATCTTTACCGCTTCCATATGCAAAACAGGCATGACATCACACTTGTGGCTTCAGCCAGACAGTTCAATATACCTTACGGCATATGCGAGCTGAACGGCGGAGGCAGTCTGGAGCGGATAAAGGAAAAACCTGAATACAATTTTCTGGTAAATGCAGGGATGTATGTGTTAAATCCCGTTGTCCTTGAACTGATTCCTGACAATCAACTGTTCCACATTACACAACTTATTGAAAAGATAAAGGAAAATGGAGGGCAAATCGGCGTGTACCCGGTCAGCGAAAAGGCCTGGATCGACGTCGGCCAGTGGGCCGAGTATCGTAAGGCGTTGAAGGTGATTGAGGATATTTGAATGATTAACGGGAAATCAGTTATGGCAATCATCCCCGCGCGGGGTGGGTCAAAAGGGCTTCCGGAAAAAAACATAAAGGAGCTGTATGGCAAGCCTTTGATTGCGTGGAGTATTGAGGTGGCTAAAGCGTGTAGCGTTATTGATAAAATTGTAGTGTCAACGGATGATGAGAATATTGCCGATGTTGCGAAAACCTACGGCGCAGAAATGCCTTTTATGCGCCCAGCAGAATTGGCGAATGACACAGCGTCAACTATAGATGTTATTTTCCATGCAATAAACTGGTTAAGAGAACATGAAAATTATCAGCCTGAATATATTCTGCTACTTCAACCAACATCGCCATTGCGGACAGTAGAAGACATCGAAGGTGCTATCCAAACATTAAAGGATAAAGACGCCCGAGCCATTGTTTCCGTCTGTGAAACCGACCATCATCTATGGTGGTCAAGCACCTTGCCTGAGAACAGCAACATGAAGGCTTTTTTGAGGCCGGAAATACTTAACAAACGCAGACAAGACTTGCCGGTTTTTTTCCGTCTTAACGGTGCCATATATCTGTCCGAAACAGAATATCTGATTGAATGTAAAGGATTTTTCGGCCCGGATACTTTTGCTTATAAAATGCCAAGAAGCCGTTCAGTGGATATTGACTCGGCCATAGATTTCAAACTGGCAGGATTGTTGTTAGAGAAGGAAAACAGGAAATAGCAACTGGAGAACAAAAATGCGTATTTTATTGATTGTATACGATAATGATTCACACATACATTGGTTCCCTCAAGGTTTGGCATATGTTGCTGCGGTTCTTTTGAGAGAAGGCCATGAGGTTGAAACATATAACCAAGATATGCATCACTATCCTGAGAGCCACCTTTTTTGGTATCTTACTAAGGAAAAATTTGATGTTGTTGGTCTGAGCTTTATAGCGGGATATTATCAATACAGAAAAGCTTTAAAAATATCAGAAGCCATAAATAGGTCACCAAATAGACCATTCTACATCATTGGCGGGCATGGGCCCTCGCCAGAGCCTGAATATTTCTTACGCAAAACAGGTGCGGATGCGATTGTAATAGGTGAAGGTGAGGAGACCATTGTTGAACTATTAAAGGCATTAACAACCAAGAAAGACTTTCATAATATCAAAGGAATTGCTTTTAGAGATGGTAATAACGTTACAATAAACGAGCGTAGACCTCTAATCGAGGATATGGACAATATTCCTTTCCCGGCCTATAAGCTGTTTCCCATGGAATACTATCGGCTCTTGCGAATGCCGCACTGCAGCCAATCTGATTTTGTTATGCCCATGCTTTCAGGCAGAGGCTGCACATTCAAGTGTAATTTCTGCTATCGGATGGATAAAGGCTTCCGTCCTCGAAGCAGCGAACATCTTATTGAGGAGATTAAACTTCTGAAAGCCGATTATGGTATTACGTACATTGCCTTTGGTGATGAACTACTCATGTCTTCACGTAATAGAACAATAGAATTGTGTAATGATTTTATAAAACATAAAATCGACGTTAAATGGGATTGTAATGGCCGATTAAACTATGCGAAGAAAGATGTGCTAGATTTAATGAAAAAGGCTGGCTGTGTTTTTATAAATTATGGAATTGAAGCCATGGATGATCAGATTTTGAAGACTATGAATAAATCTTTAACCACCAAGCAAATAATAAAGGGGATTGAGGCTACGTTAGAAGCGGAAATAAGTCCAGGATTCAATATTATATTCGGAAATATAGGAGAGAACAGGAACACATTGCAGAAGGGTTTGGATTTCCTGTTGAAATACGATGATGGCGCTCAAATGCGAACCATCCGACCGGTAACACCATATCCGGGGTGCGACCTTTATTATTACGCCATCCAAAATGGCTTATTAAAAGATTGTGAAGACTTCTACGAGAATAAACATTTAAATTCTGATTTATTGGCGATCAACTTCACCGATATGACAGATAAAGAGTTTCATAAAAGTTTGTTTGAAGCAAATATGTTGTTAGTTGATAACTATTTCAAAAATAAGCATGTTTCATATAATGCACAAATGAAAGATCTTTATATTGGCTTAGATAGTGAGTTTAGAGGGTTCAGGCATTAAAAGGTTTCTTTCATTTTGTTTGCGGGATTTTTGGCCTTTGTCAAAAATATCGGCGGCGCTATTAAGTATTTACTGTTTCCAATTGTTTATCATTTTTGGGTGTATCCTCAATCTCGCGGAAAGCGCAGCAACCGTCTCATCGTTTCGTAATTTTGCCAAAGCCACTTTCGCATTGAATTCCGGTTTGCACTTGGTCCTCTTCTTGCTCATTGTCATCTCCTGTCAGCGGTCGACTCAGAACTTAACACATTGTCCGGATTTTGGGGACCACCTCACTTCGCTAAAAATATGTTAAGGAATGGGGCTCACGAGAATGACTTTTAAAAATCAATGGGACATCCCCAAACTTTTAGAGCATTACAAAAATAAATCCTTGTTATATGTAATTACATGGAAACTTTTACAATTTTTACACGTAATGCCGCCAGATCTTAATGTGGTTGTTAGTAGGCTTGCTGTTACGTCAGGTCAAATAGGATCCAGTAGAGACATGTCCCCAAAAAAACTTCAAAGAATAAAAACTTTATTCAAATACGAATCAAAAGATCAATTATTGCTAATTGCTGGAATTCTGGATGAAATTTATCATAATAACAATTTTTCTTTAGTTTCGGCCGAGTTTGAAGCGCTAAGCAGTTTAAGCACAAAGACGTTGTTGTTGCTGTATCCGGGTGCTATACTTCAGGGTAAGTTTAATCTAGCATACAAATTTCGAAGGGAAGCTGCCCTCATTGCGAGTCAAGATCACAATCATCTTAAAAGAGATTCTATGTCAGCAGCGTTAGAAGAGGCTGATGCTGTAAATCATATTGAAGCAACAAATGAGCTACTGAAGCTCTATACAGATGAAAATAGTATACTTAGGGAAAATAGGAATATTTTCAAGGTTTTTTATAGAAGCGTTGCGTATAAGATGCCAACAAATATGGCTGATAAATTTAGAGAATTTGTGTCTGGGAAATCAATTGCCCTTGTTGGCCCCGCGGCTTCTTTAGAAAATATCGGGAACGAAATAGATCAATTTGATGTTGTCGCAAGGGTTACTTATCGTGGTCAGGAATATCTGCCAAACCCGAACATTTATGGTAAGAGGACTGATATAAGTTATTATGGGTGGGGCGCGGCAAGAACATTGCTTAATCATGATATAAGCTTCTTTTCCGACCTAAGCTTTGCTTGTTTTGAAGAGCCTTTTGGGGCAAAATTACCCGAGATATCAGAAATCACACAGCTAAAAATATTAGACACAGGCGTTCGACCGTATAGTTTGTTTAATGGATCTTTTGGAATGATTGAGGCAGCGACTCACGATATTTTAACGCAAAGACCTAAATTGCTAAAAGTATTTCATACTAATTTTTACCTGTCAAATAAAACATATTTTGAAGGGTATTTGAAAAACACAAAGCAATTAAAAGGAAACGCAGCATTCTACGCATTTATGAATCACGACAATTTGACGAGCTTTAACTACCTGAAAAATCTTAAAAAATTAGGTCTGATAGAGGCGGATAAAAGGCTATCTGAGATACTTGATTATTCAAATGAGGAATTTATGGACAAGCTGCAGGTAATTTATTCTTCATAGAGAAACACTTACGAAAACAATTTAGGAATACCTATGGAAATTGGAATTTGTATGCTTTGCCGGTCGACTTCAAGTCGGCTTCCTAAAAAACACCTCAAATTAATTCGGGGTCGTGCTGTGCTTGGTCACATATACGATCGGGTTATGAGAGGTGCACCAGGATGCTCTATAGTTGTGGCTACCTCAATTGAAGAAACTGATGAGGAGCTGGTGGATTATTGTCGAAGGTCCAATATTGAATGCTTCCGTGGCGCACTCAAAGATGTGGCTGATCGGTTCGTTGCTTGCGCGAAGTGTTATGGTTGGGATTTTATTGTGCGCATTAACGGCGACAATCTCTTTGCGGACCCAGATACAATTCGCGCTATGATCGCAATTGCAAAAACAGATGCTTATGATTTTATTACCAATGTGCCTGGTCGTACTTTCCCGTACGGGATGACAGTGGAAATTCTGCGCGTTTCGTACTACGAGGGGATAATGACAAATATACACGAACCTAAACATCGTGAGCATGTGACTTCTTGGTTTTATCAGCATGAGCATGTCGGTAGCCGATTTACGTATGTAAACACGCATTTGCCAGAAGCGGGGGGGGTACAGCTTGCTTTGGACACTGAAGAGGATCTTGCACGTTCAATTAGTATCATGAACAATATGGACTGTGCGCCGTCTGAATACAGCCTCGTAGAGGTAGTTCAGCTTGCCATGCAGTCAACAAGCAGTAGTCCCTGGAAAGGGCAGTGCGGACCATTACTAATTGCCGAAATCGGCGGCAACCATGAGGGCAAATTTGAGACTGCTAAAAAGTTGGTAGAACAGGCAATAGCAACGGGTATCGATTTTGTGAAATTCCAACTCTATCGGGCTGATACTCTGGTAAGCCCGATCGAAAGTCCTGATCGCCATGCGCATTTTAAGCGGTTTGAGCTAACTCGGGAAGAAAATATCGAGCTTGCAAAAATGTGTCAAAATGCCGGCGTCGGCTATTTGGCTTCGGTCTGGGACCTTGCGATGCTGGAATGGATTGATCCTTACATGGCATTTTACAAGGTTGGGTCTGGTGATCTAACCAACTGGCCCCTTGTGAGAGAATTAGCACGCCGCGGAAAGCCCATAATCCTGTCGACCGGTCTCGCCACGCTCGATGACGTGTTACAAACAGTCGCTCAAATGCAGATGATAGATGACCGCTATAAAAAACCTGAGTGGCTTTGCATTTTACAGTGTACGTCGATGTATCCGATTCAAGATAAAGACGCTAATCTTCGTGTGATGGATACTTTTCGGCAGGCCACCGGACTCGCTGTAGGATACTCTGACCATACTGAGGGCGGGTGTGCGCTGCGAGCCGCAGCTGCAATGGGCGCACAAGTGTTGGAATTTCATTTCACTGATGATCGTGAAGGAAAACATTTTCGCGACCACAAAGTTTCGTTAACTCCGGATGAGGTAAAAGAGTTAAAAGGTGATCTTTGCAAGATCACAACGCTTCGCGGACATGCGACAAAGGCGCCCGAACCAATAGAAATTCAGCAGGGCCATGTGGACTCATTTCGGCGTTCGGTCTATTTGCGGCGAACTGTCGAATCAGGTGAAACAATTACCCGAAATGACTTAGTGATGCTACGGCCCAATCATGGGGTTGATGCCCGCAAAGCATTTGATTTAATTGGCCGCAAAGCGCTTATTCGTCTTGAACCCTACAAGAAATTTTCTTTGAAAGATATAGTTTAAGTTATCTGAAAGCGATTTTAATGAACTACTCAGGAGAAAAGTCCAACAAAAGTATACCGGTTGTCACTGTCTATATTCCCTGCAAGGACTATGGCCACTATCTACATGTGGCTGTAAAAAGCGTGCTTGCTCAACTCTTCACTGATTGGGAGTTGCTCATTATTGATGAAGCCTCGACGGACGACACAACAATTATCGCCAAACAGTTTGTACAGAAACACCCCGATAAAATAAAACTAATTACCAATGATAAGCCTCAAGGACTCCAGCGTATAGCAAACCAAATTCTCAAAATAGCACAAGGGCGTTATATAGTTAGACTGGATGCAGATGATTGGTTTGATGAGTGTGCCTTGCTATTAATGGCAGCGAAACTTGAATCTGATTCAGAGCTTGGTCTTGTCTACGGAAACTACTTCTATACTGATCCGAGTGGAAAAGTAATAGGAGTTGAGCGCCGCCATAAGCTATGGATAGAAGATGTGTCTGGTCACCTACCCCCCCATGGTGCTTGCACTATGATCCGCACCCGGACTCTTAAATCGGTTGGCGGTTACTCTGAGGATGTGGATGCACAGGACGGTTGGGATTTGTGGTTCAAGCTCGTGAATCGTGTAAAAGTCGCGAATTTGGAGGCTCCCCTCTTTTACTATCGTCAGCATGAAAAGTCACTAAGTCGTGATACAGAAAGGCTTTTCAAAGCGCGGTCAATAATTATGTCAAAACTTCGAAGCAAGTTGGAGGGAAATTACACACCTTCTTGCCTCGCTGTTCTTCCGGTTAAAGAGTCTTAT
The DNA here is from genome assembly GCA_964457495.1 of uncultured Desulfobacula sp. Taxonomy (GTDB): domain Bacteria; phylum Desulfobacterota; class Desulfobacteria; order Desulfobacterales; family Desulfobacteraceae; genus Desulfobacula. Next base: position 21,461 of record CAYWGN010000022.1, on the reverse strand, counting down.
CCCGGCTTCGAAGGTGTGCCGTATCGAAAATTTGGCGAAAAGAGCATGCTCGAGTGGGCAATAAATTCTGCACAGAGAGCTAAAGGTGTCACGGAAGTGGCTGTATCTACAGAAAGTCCTACAGTTCTGGAATTCGCGGACCGACTGGTTGAGGGAGGGAAAGTGCAACCGCATTTTCACGTATTGCGGCCTTCTAACCTGACTGGAACTTATATTCCTCTCAGGGAAATTATGTTGCACATCGGTCAAGCCTACTTCGAAAATAGCGGGCGCTATCCCGATATAATGGTTTATCTGAGTTTACATTCTCCACTACGTGAACCATTTCATGTAGACAATGCGATCAACACATTGCTCATAATGGAAGCTGATTCCGTAGTCTCTGTGTGTGAAGAGCGTGAGCCCATTTTCTCCCATGGCCACGACGGATTGAAACTTTTAAACCCAGGTCGTTTTAATAATCTTACCTATGAGAGAGAAAGGTTTTATCAGTTTAATGGGGCAGTCCTTGCTGTTTGGTGGGAAATTTTGAGGCAAAGTGATCTTTTTGGCCAGAGAATCGGATATGTTGAAATGACTGCAAAAGAAAGTTTTCAAGTCAAAAGGTCAGAGGATTTAAGATAGCGTCGGATTTATTTTTAACTTTCGACCCAAAAAGTGGTGAAAACTTTCCCAAAATAATAACCTCTAAAATTGAGGTTGCTGGCGCAATGCACTTATGAGGTTGCTAGAACCAATGAAAAAACTATTGGTATTTGATAGCTGGACAAAGGGATCTTCCCACATTCTCCCTTTGATAAGCCCCTTCAGAAAAAAAGGTTGGCAGCTTGTATTGGTGCATCTGGGTTCGTGGGGTGATGATCTGGGTAGACCGGTAGAAGAGAATTTTTCCGGTTTGGATGTCAGAGACATCAGTAGGTATTCGGGCTTTTCTTCGATTCTCGTGGAAGAACGGCCGACGGCAGTATTACTTTTATCGACCGAACCATTGGCTCACCGTGCTTTTCAACGCTATTGTTTAAAGAAAAATATACCGACGGTTCATCTTTATCATGGTTTAATGTCCGTTCAATCGTATGCGGACCTGACTGTCTCTGGCGCAGGCATCATAAATCATTTACGATGGGTTACTGGACGGGTAATTCGATCGTTACATTTTGTATTGCCAGCTTATATTGAATCCTTATTTAGGACACAAGCAAGCCTTAAAGAATGGTGGAGTTTTTTAATTGAAATTCTACAAAGAATTCGAGGGATTCGTCCGGTTAAATCTCCCGCTGATACAATACCAAGTCATGTAATTGTTTTTAACGACTTTGATAAAGTTCATGCATTAGAAAAGTATGGAGTGTCTTCCAATAGGATATCTGCAGCCGGGGTCCCTGATTTAATAAAGTTTCAAAAGATCCAGCGATTTATTGGGCAGTTCATTAAAGAAGATACTTTGAAAAAGAAGTATATCGTATATATTGGAACTGGGCCTCGCGGAGTGAAATCAGCATTTTCTGATATTAGTGAGTATGTACATCACTTACTAAGAACTAAAACTCTTGTGGAGAAAATTGGGAAAATATTCATATTAAAGCCACATTACTCTATGCATCAAAAGATTGTTGAATATCTTTCTGAAAGTGGTTATGCGTTAATCCTTTGCGAAGATCAGGATTTCGTTGACTATTTAGTGAATTCCGCAGGCGCTATCGTTGAGCCCAGCAGTGCAGCAATACTGCCCGCACTTATTGGTAAACCTTTATTTTTTGCGCAGTATCAATCGTTACAGGGGCTTAAATTTGGCGATGTCTTGATTTCCTACCCTAAAGCAGCAACGTTAAGGTCTGACAATGATTTTCATTTGCTGGGTGAAGCATATTGTGAGGCTGACGTGGGAAAAACGCTGGCTTGGATTGAGAATACTGCAGGCCCAATGCCTGCTGAACAAATGCCAGATCGCGTAGCCGCTATTGTTGAAGAAATAGTTTCTAAGAAAATGGAAACCATTGCATATACTAACCGCCGATATAAAAACGCCACCACTAATTGTGAAAAAGTGTAGGGTAACTACAAAAATGATTTTAGAAACCATTACTTCTCCCCAGCATTGGGAAGCTCAACTAACAGTTGGGGAGGAGAGCCGAGCTAACCCTAAAGGGCTCGCTCTCCTCCCCAACATCTATCCCTCGGAAAGGTACCAGGTACTAAAATTTCAAAAACGCTCTTGTAAGATATGCCTTGAACTGGGAGCATCCGGAGTTTCTGACAGGAGAATTTTTCATTGTGAAAGTTCATCAAATTTACTTTCATTTTGGCCACAAATACTTTGAGGGAAAGGGCCTTTTTGATTTTGCAGGCCGTTTTTGACCCCAGACATTAGTATTGTCAGAAACAGCGGATGCACCCCTTGAACTACTATTGGAGGAGAGTCGCACAATGTTAGATAATACTCTGAAAACAATAAAATATCCGTTCCGTCCTGTTTATTATGAACTTCAATCTCGCTTTGCAAGACCCTTTGGGGGCAGAGCCTTGGATTTTTATTTTTTGTCGACTGGAAGGTGTGGTACGCGATACATAGCTCGAGTCTTGGACTTGGCCTCAAATGCTATAGTCTATCACGAACCCAACCCAAGTGCCTATGAGGATTGCCGGAGAAAAACGGATGAGTATTTTAGAAATCCAGAATCTATAAAGAACACTGACTATTCAAGATATCCGATGCTTAGACGGAAAATGCGAATAAATGCATCAATTCAAACAAAAATTTACGGTGAAACTGCAAATCTGAACTATCCCTTTGCAGTTATTTTTCATTCTGCCATACCCAACAGGGTAAAGTTACTTCACCTTATACGGAATCCAGTCGATTGTTGCCGCTCTATTATTCGGGTGGAAAGTGACGAATATGGCTATGGCTTTGCACGTCACCGGGCAAAATCACTATTGGAACGCAAAGGTGATCTTGACCGAGCGATTTCTGTATATACGAAGATTAACGAAATGATTAGGGTACAGTTCGAATGCATTGATGACCCTTCTGTGTGTAAAGTTGTCAGGGTTGAGGATACATCAGTCGAATTGTTCAAAGAATTGTACGACTTTCTCGAATTGGAAGGTTTTGATGCTGATAAGGTTAATAGGCTTATAAATGACAAATCTGATCCAGTTAGGCATTCCCATATGGCGCGTATGGACAAAAGGGGAATTCCTGATATAGATGAACACGACATTGAATACATAAAGAAACGAACGGAAGGTATCCAGGAGTTAGGGGGCTAGAAATCAGCCCTTTCAAGGTAGTACTCTCACCTGCTTCTCTTGGCTAGGATTTTGGCCGTGGAAACATGTGGAGTGTTCTTGCAGCTTTTCCGCTTCGGTTGCGGCTTTTTGGGTCCTCGGGGATGTTTTTGAAAAGCTGAAAGCCTTATGTTTCCCGCAAGTTCTTTAAGTATTTTTGATAACTTAGTTGCTGGCATATGACGAAACACAACCCAATGGGCATCATCGATTGCGATCATCATTCCCCGATATGTTGCTGATATCTCGTCGGCAATATAATAACCGGATACTTGCTTCTCAATCACGAGGCGTTTGCATAACCTGCCAAAAATTGTCAGCAAAAGAGCGATTCTTAATAAAATACGCTTTATCGATATTGGACATGATGTGGATATAAAAAGATATATGTAGAGCATTTATTATTGCTATTTTTGTTGAATTTTTCAGCCATCTATGATATTGCCCATCGGATTCTAAAAGAAATCGATAATAAAGATTGAGGGGTGGGCAATGTGATACAAGGAAATAGGAAAGAATTTGAGCTTCGCGGATTTGGCCATTGAGAAATCCCTGGAACATAATCGCAGCCTCAAAATGATGGAAAAGATAAACGCTGTTGTGGATTGGGAGAACATCGAGGCGGTATTAAATGAGCACTATGAGGTTGGAAAAAGGGAAGAAGGTGCGGATGCCTTCCCTCCCTTGTTGCTAATGAAGTGCATGCTGCTCCAGAAATGGTTTCGTATCCCATCAGATCCTGAGCTCGAAAGTCAAATTAACGATAGGATATCATTCAAGAAATTTCTAAAACTAAGTCTTGATAAGTCCTCCCCTGATCATTCAACATTTTCCAGATTCCGAAAAGAATATCCAAAAAAGCTATGATTGATTTGAACAATGTGGTTTTGCAGGAGTTTGCCAGAAAAGGATTGATCATAAACGAGGGAATAGCCGTAGATGCAAGACTGGTAAAATCAGCCAGCAAGCCTTTGAGTATTGAGTAAAGCTGACTTGGCGAAGCTGTTTCTCTGATATGTTGGTCAAAGTTTGACATATCCCGCATGACCTAAGATATCTACATGAAGCCGTTCATACGAAACAATCGGTTATTAAAAGTTATTTTCAGGATGCTATAACCATTACCGATTGCAGAAATATTGAGCGGATAGTTGAGGAAATACTCGCTTAGGCAACAAAAACAAGAACCTGATATTGACTTTAGCACTTAGGACAGATGAAACAAATACTTATACAAGCAGGTAAGGGTGTCGCATCAGGTTATACGCTAACCATAGTTAAGGTTTTTCAGAAATTGATTATTGTGCCCATGCTTATAAGTTTTGTCGGAAATTCACTATATGGTATTTGGCTGATAATTGGTGAAGTCACGGGGTATCTCAAACAAACGGAAGGGGGCATGAGTTTTGCTGTCGAACAGCGAGTTGCCTCCATAAAATGGAAAAACAACCTCACAGATTTGAACACTATTTTCTCCTGCGGCATTCTGATTTTTTTAATATCCGGTTTTCTTGGCATTGTGGCCGGTTTCTGTCTGTCCCCATTTTTTGTGGAGATCTTTAAAGTGGAAGCGGAATATCATTCTTTGGTAACCATTGTATTTGTACTGACGGTGGTCTCTATGGGAATTGGAATGCCGCTTGGTGTAATATCTTCTTTTCTGAGAGGGGTGCAGAAACAAAGCTGGGCGATAAATATCTCAATCATTAATTTGATTGTTGGTTTTATTCTTGTTCTTCTGTTATTGTACAGTGGTCTTGGGCTATTAGCATTACCTATTTCTGGCTTGATTCTTCTTTTGTTTCGCTATAGTCTCTCTTTGTATTTACTAAAGCAAGCGGAAAAAAACATATCATTTTCTATCAAATATGTTAAAAAGAAAGTTTTGGTAAATCTTATTTCTTTTAGTTTCTTTGCATTTATAAACCGACTATCAAATCGCGTGATTTTTGCCACAGATAGTATTCTAATAGGAATTTATCTCGGGAGTAGCCAGGTTACGATCTATATGGTGACGTTTCAACTTACATTAACCTTAATTGGTTTCGCCCAAAATATATCAGATCAATTAAGGCCCGGCTATGCTGAGATTTCCTATATGAAGGATAGCGTTCAGTTAAAAAATCTGTTTATGGGTGTTTTCCGAGTAGTGATGGTCTTTTCTGGTTTAGCAGGCGCTGCTGTCTATTTAATGAACTGCTCATTTGTCGAACTGTGGGTGGGCAAAGAAAATTTCGGCGGTCAGACCTTGACATCAATATTTGCCTTAGTAGGGATTTATTTTATATTTAGGCATGCAATGAATTCTTTTTTTATTTCTTGTGGTGAAATACGTTTTGTAAGTCGCTGGGTTAGTTTCGAAGCATTGTTAAATCTTAGTTTGTCATTAATATTAATCCAAATGCTGGGCATAATAGGACCTGCACTTGGCACATTATTCGCGGGGATCATTGCATCTTGTCTCATCTTACTGCCCAGGTTTGTCAAAAAGTTTGAACTATCCTTAATAAATGTCATTAGTCTTCTTATTTTTCGTCCCGTAATATTTAGTGTCCCTGCTGCATTAACGTTTTGGGCTTTCAACAGATATATTTTTCATTCGCTTTCCTGGTATAGCTTTATAATTACAGCAACGGCCGGTAGCTGTATTAGCGCTTTTTCGATTTGGTATAATACTGATATCAGGCTCAGAACTGCAATATTTACTCGATAAGCAAGTTCCACCAGAAGCTATTTTTACGCGTTTTTCGAAATATTCAAAGGTCTCAAAACGGCAGCGCGGCGTTAGGAAAAAAGATTTCCATGGTTAACAGTGCTCTTACCCAAAATGAACTTTATTGTAAGCAGTGGCGCGCTCGGCCTATACGGCTGACGTTTCTTGTCTTCATGTTTTCTCTTTTCCTGTACCCTATTGGCAGTTCCGAAGGGCTTAGTTTGAATTACAGTTTTGCATTGTTTCCTGTTATTGCTTTGCTTTTTCTCGGGAAGAGGTTAACAAATCTGCCTAACGTCATGGCGGCTGGTTTAGTTCTCTTTACATTCATATTATTTGTCGCCTGTATATATCAGTATGATCTTTACGACCTCGCGATTCGAAGATTCGTTAGTTTCGTGCTGTTTATAACATTATTTACTTTTGCGTTTATTAGAATTGACTCACAAATGGTCGTTGCCTTTAAGATCGCAGTTGTTCTGATGAGTGCGTATTTTGCAATCAGCACAATCACGGAATTTGCTGTTCTCAGTAGTATTGGGCCGGTGGGTTACGAAGCCAAGAGGTTGGTCGGCTCTCAGCGCTACGGATTTGTTTATCTTTTTGGGTTTTGGATTGTCCTCCTGTATCAACCGTCATCCCGAATCTATCTACCGATTAAATTTGTGACGTTGTTTGTTTTAACTGCTGCCCTATTTCTTTCATTCTCGAGGAGCCCTATCGTAGCACTCGCTGGTAGCTTAGCAATCTATTTGCTTTTTTCTGTTTGGCAAGTCCTTATGCGGCCCAAGTTAAAACATGTACTTAAATTCAGCTCGGTTATGATTGCAATCTGCGTGTCTATACTCCTAACCTATTTCTATCTTCCGCTTACTTTCAGATTTTATAATGATAGGTTGATTAAACCTATTTCAACTGGTGTACTTATTGCAAATGCTGTGTCAAGAGGGGGTTCTGAAGGAAAAAGGGTTCACATAATTGAAACGTCTCTGGATTTTCTGCTCTCAAATCCGGCAACGGGTACAGGTTACCTTGGTGTGTGGACACTTCCGAGTGCAGAGTCAGGCTCGGCGCACAATCAATACCTTGATGTTTTGCTCAGAGTTGGCTGGTTCGGGTTTGTCTTTTATTGCTATCTCATTTGGAGATTGTTGAGATATTTGGCAAAGCTCGATAGGCAGTTGTTCTGGGGGCTAGTTGGGATATTGATTTATGGACTGTTCAATGAGACGTTCAAGGAGTCGCAGGGTGCCTTTGTATTGGCGTTTTTGCTTGGAATGTTGGCGCAGTCGATACGCGATAATACATCAAGGACTAATCGTACGCATTACGTCATTACGGCAGAAGTGGGGGAACCATAGAAGTTATTTTATCCATAGATCTTTCATGATCACTCAGGCATTGGGGAAAGCAAAGCATGATTTTGTTCCGAAAGATGTTGTCTATGCTGGCTCATTTCGTAAATGATGAATAAGTTGGCCTTGCAACTTAAAATGTGGAGGTATTTATGAGTGCCGATAAACTCAAAGAATATTATGAGGACTCGGTGCCTAGATTTTGGGACCCAAGGCTTGGGATAAGAGGGCGAGATGTTGAAGTATATGCTCTAATGAAAGGCTTCTCAGGAACACTCCTGGAATATGGTTGTGGTTCTGAATCATTACTCTTGGCGTTAGCTATGGAGGATCGCTTTACCGAATGTACTAGGGTGGACATCAGCGAAAGGGCGTTGTCGTCTGTTAGACAGGCCTGGAGAAACTTTAAGCACGCCAATAAGGATAAAAAGTTTAATGTCTCCATCGAATGACAATCTATAAAAAATGCAGGCTAAGGTTTTTTGGAGGGAACTTGCGACAGGAGTTTCGATGACATGAATTCATGCGCTTTTAAACAGTTCTACGAAGATGATGCGGCGCGTTTCTGGGATCCCCGGGTTGGGATGCGGGGGCGTGACCTGACGATCTATCCTCTACTGAAGGGACTCTTAGGTTCGGTGCTCGAGTACGGTGCGGGATCGGGTTCTTTGTTGCTGTCTTTGGCACTGGAGCAACGATTTACCTCTTTAACTGGGATTGACATTAGCGAAAACGCGCTAGGAAAAATCAGAGAGGCGTGGCATGAGATGAGCGCCATGCGGGGAATTTGTACGCAAAAACTGACCCTCATCACGCCATGTAACGACACCTTGCCGTCGGTCCCAGATAACTCAGTAGATGTCATCCTGTCCTTAGACACCATCGAACACGTCCTCAACCCGTATACCGTTCTGGATGAGCTTTATCGGATCGGTTCGCGGGACTCGACCTTTGTCATCAGCGTACCGAATTACGGATATATTAAGTATGTTGTTCAGCTTTTACTCGGGCGTCAGCCGGTCACAGGGTCCAAAAAGTCCGTAGAGCGTTGGCGGGACGCAGGTTGGGATGGTTGGCACCTGCACACCTTCACCCGGCAGTCCCTCGAAATCCTCCTGCGGGACTGCGGCTGGTATCCAGTCCTGTGGACTGGCTACGGCGATAAGGGAAAGGGTCTGGGGATGGGTATCCTGCGCAAAAAGTTTCCCGCGCTCTGGTCAGGAGCACTTACGGTCGTGTGCAAAAGGAAGGCGTGAGTCAATGAACCAAAGGTTTTTTCATTTTCCCCGCTTTTCAGGATCCAACCCGCGTGACGCTTATAAAATATCATTATATTTGATTGCTATCTTACGAGATGTGTAAGAAATTATCGTTATAGTGATCAATAATTCAGACAAGCTAAAAAATATGAAAGCCGTTATCCTCGCTGGTGGTTTCGGAACACGCATCTCCGAAGAAACTCACCTTAAGCCAAAGCCTATGATCGAGATCGGTGGCATGCCGATCCTGTGGCACATCATGAAGATATACTCTGCCCATGGCGTGAACGACTTTGTCATCTGCTGCGGCTACAAGGGCTATGTAATTAAGGAGTATTTTGCCCACTACTTCCTGCACATGTCCAATGTCACTTTTGATATGGTCAACAATAAGATGCGGGTGCATGAGCAGAAGGCCGAGCCGTGGAAGGTAACGCTGGTGGATACTGGCGATAATACGCTTACCGGTGGTCGGCTTAAGCGCGTGGAACAGTATATAAAGGATGAAGACGCTTTTTGCTTAACTTATGGCGACGGTGTGAGTGACGTGAATATCTCTGCTGTAGTGGAGTTTCATCGTGCCCAAGGCGTCAAGGCAACGGTCGTTGCAGTCAGTCCGCCAGGTCGGTTCGGCGGGCTGAATATTACAGAAAAAAAGGTTAGATCCTTTACAGAAAAGCCCAAAGGCGATGGCGGTGGAGTGATCAATGGCGGCTTTTTCGTGCTTTCGCCCGATGTGATTAATTTGATAGAAGACGACAACACAACCTGGGAACGCGAGCCACTTGAACGTCTGGCGCATGATGGGCAACTTGCCGCCTTTCCACATAATGGTTTCTGGCAACCCATGGATACCTTGCGCGACAAAAATCACCTGGAAGAGCTTTGGAACTCCGGCAAAGCGCCTTGGAAGGTTTGGAAGTGACTCAGCCAGATCTAAAGTTTGGCGTGGCAATCGCGGTTTTATTACCGGCTACATCGGCTTCAAAGGCAGTTGGCTATCATTGTGGTTGCAATCGCTGGGATCAGAGTTGTGCGGCTTGGCACTGGCACCTTCCTTACTGGCAACCCGTTACGCTGAAACAGATATAGATGATCATGCAAGGTGTCTAGCATCGAATTAACCATAGAACCCTAGCATAGAGTGTATGAAAGGAGCCATAAAATGGAGTGGATGAAAGAACACTCTGCCCAACATGTAGTAAGCAATGATCTTACCCGACTGCTGGCAACCACCAGAGTCGAGTTCAATGCTATGAAAGGAAAACGTTTATTGCTAACCGGTGGTGCCGGATTCCTCGGGTACTATATCGTTCAGTCCATACTCCACTGGAATGAACAGCAAAAGCGTGAACAGGATAAGATAAAGCTGGTGGTGTATGATAACTTCATTCGTGGTGTTCCGCCCTGGTTCTCAAGTTTTGCAGCAGATGAATGGTTTCGGCTGGAGAAGCGTGACGTGACCCAACCACTTGCAAAAGACGTGGGTGATTTTAACTACGTGATCCATGCGGCTTCTATCGCATCGCCAAGCTATTACCGCCTCCATCCCATCGGGACGATGGATGCCAACGTAAACGGCTTACGGATATTGCTGGATTACTGCGTTGAACAACAGGAGCGGGGACGTCCTGTAGATGGGATGCTGTTTTTTTCTTCCAGTGAGATATATGGCGACCCCTCTCCAGAAAATATTCCAACTTCGGAAGGTTATCTGGGCTATGTTTCATGTACTGGTCCGCGTGCTTGCTATGATGAGTCGAAGCGGTATGGCGAGACGCTTTGTGTCAATTTTGCCCGGCAATATAACCTGCCGATAAAAGTGGCGCGTCCTTTCAATAATTATGGCCCGGGCCTTAAAATCACTGATCGGCGGGTGATCCCGGATTTTGCGAGAGACATTTTGTCTGGAAATGATATTGTGATGCTATCCGACGGCAGGGCATCGAGGACATTTTGCTATATCACTGATGCGATCGCCGGATATTTTAAAATCCTTGTGCAAGGCAAACGGGGCGAAGCATACAATATTGGTGTTGAATCGCCAGAGATATCAATTGGCCACTTGGCCGACTTGATGGTTGAAACCGCGCAAGAGTATTTTCGGTACAAAGGAAAAGTGGTTCGCAAAAAAAGCGACGACAGTGAGTATTTAGTCGATAACCCGCAACGCCGTTGTCCGATCATCCAAAAGGCCAGGGCAGATCTCGGATATGACCCAAAAGTGTCGGTGTCCGAAGGGATTAGACGGTCCCTTCTATGGTATGCGGAAAATAACCACAGTGGAGAAGAGTGATGCGGGTTTCGATAGCTGGTGCAGGATACGTAGGGCTGGTGACGGGAGTATGCCTTGCGGAAAAGGGACATGACGTTATTTGTGTGGATATTGATGCCGAAAAGGTAGCAATGATGCGGGAGGGTAATCCTCCCATTTTCGAAAAGGGACTTGACGAACTCCTAAAAAAACATATCAGCAACAAGATCATGGCGACTACCGACCTGGAGGAAGCGGTTTCTAGTACTGATATAACTATTATTGCGGTGGGGACTCCATTTAACGGCAAGGAAATCAGTTTAGATTTCATACGTGATGCTGCCAGGCAGATAGGAAATATCTTGCGTAATAAAGACTCTTACCATCTTGTTGTCGTTAAAAGCACCGTTATTCCTGGCACGACCGATACCGTGGTGCTTCCTATCCTTGAGGAATCTTCTGGCAAGCAAGCGGGGGCAGATTTTGGAGTGGGCATGAACCCGGAATTTTTGCGGGAAGGTGTGGCGATTGAAGATTTTATGACGCCGGACAGAATTGTAATTGGCGGAATTGATGACAAGAGCAGGCAAACCCTGGCCGCCCTCTATGACGGTTTTCCTGATACAAAGAAATTCATGACCAATAACAAAACAGCGGAACTTATTAAATATGCGTCAAACTCGTTTTTTGCAATGCTGATTTCTTTTAGTAATGAAATCGCGAATTTATGTTCTCTTATCGGCGGGATTGATGCGGTTGATGTTATGAAAGGGGTGCATGTGGATCGTAGGATCAGCCCACTTCAGCCGGACGGTAAGCGGGTATCCCCCTCGTTAGTAACCTACCTGGAGGCGGGATGTGGCTTTGGCGGGAGCTGTTTCCCGAAAGACCTGAAAGCGATCTGTGCTTTTGGCGACAAGGTGGGTAACCCATTTCGGATACTAAACGCCGTGGTTGAGGTAAACGAGCGTCAGCCCGGGCAAATTAGCAACTTTCTGCGTAAACACTTTAAAAGGTTCGACGGACTTAAAATAACCGCGTTGGGGCTGGCCTTTAAGCCGGGAACCGACGATATGCGGGAATCCCCATCCATTCCCATCATCAACGAACTGAGGGCGCAGGGGGCGCAAGTGACGGCATACGACCCTGGTGCCTCCGACCAGGCCAGGAAAATATTAGGAGATGATGCTATCGTTTATGCGGAGACGCTCGATGATGCCATTGTGGGAGCCGATGCGATCGTTGTGCTTACCCGATGGGAGGAGTTTCGGCGGCTCCCTGAGTTGTTGGATAAGGTGGGGGAACCGTATCCGCTTGTTGTGGATGGAAGAAGATTGTTGAACAAGGAATCGGTTAAAAGGTACGAAGGAATTGGATTGTAGGATGGAAATGAAAGAGAGAATATTTAACGGGTATACGATTTGAGTGGAGTAGGCAACCGTTGCAACAGGGCGTATACATATTCCGGTTAAGGCTTTGCGATCCAAGTTGAATCAAATTAAGGAGAAAATAGAATGGAAACCAATACAAAAGAAATTAGGACTTGCGAAGTCTGTGGTAACACACATTTGATTTCGGTATTAAACCTTGGTTTACAGCCAATGTGCGACGACTTGGTTGCAATAGGCGATAACCGAGTATGTGCCCAGTACCCAATTGAGGTATTGTATTGTGAGAAATGTTGTACCGCGCACCAGCGTTTTCAAATCCCCAAGGAAAAGTTGTTTCCTAGAACTTATCATTATCGTGCTCGTTTTACGGTTGATGTTCTTGATGGCATGGCCGATTTGGTAAACTCGTGTGAACAAAGGCTTGGAAGCCTTGAGGGAAAAACCGTGCTTGATATCGGGTGCAACGATGGAAGTTTGTTAGACTTTTTCCGTGAACATAACGCAAAAACAGTTGGTATAGAGCCTACAGACGCTTGCCATGAGGCAAACAAAAAAGACCACGTTGCGTTCAATAAGTTTCTCGACACGGAGGTGGCGTCAGAGATTGTCAAATCATGTGGGAAACCTGATCTGATTTCATTTACCAATGTGTTTGCGCACATAGAAAACTTGAATAATGTCATTGATTCTCTGAAGATTTTGATGCATTCTGATACTGTTGTCGTGATCGAGAACCACTATTTAGGAGCAGTTCTTGATCGAAATCAATTTGATACCTTCTACCATGAACACCCCAGATCCTATAGCTATACCTCATTTAACTATATCGCTCAATCTCTAGGCGTCAAACTTCTTGAAGTTGAGTTCCCTTCGCGATACGGAGGCAACATTCGGGTTTATCTGGGGAGTAATGAAAATTTTGCCCAGAAAAGCTCACTCAACCTTGATGAGCTACAATCTAAGGAGAAAGAATTTCATTCTGCATTTATAAAAATGCAAAGAAATATGCAATTGTGGTGTAACGCAAAGAAAGCTGTTCTTGCCGATATTGTGCGAAAGCATGGCAAACTAAAAGCCAAAGCTTTTCCAGGGCGTTCTGCTATCTTGGTTAAACTGCTCGGACTAAATGAAGAGTCGATTTCCGCAGTCTATGAAAAACCGGGATCCATGAAAATTGGAAACTATGTGCCAGGCACACGGATACCTATTTATTCGGACGAAGATTTCTTTCAACTATCTGACAAAGGGCAGCCAGTTTTAAATATGGCCTGGCATATTTCGAGTGAGATCAATGGTTATTTAAGAGATCAAGGGCATACAGGACCAATCATTGACATTCTTAATGCCGAGGACTTTGATGACTGAAGAAAAAAAAATCTCACCGTATCCGGATAACATTGCAATTATCGGGGGAGGGCGTTGGGCAAGAGTGCTAACTGAGGTACTTTGCGACATTGTACCTCCAGCAGTCAGTGTATCGGTGCACACATTACATAATGCAGAGTCAATGTCGGTTTGGGCAACGTCGAGGGGCTTGGATGGGCGGGTTTTCGTCTCATCGGAATGGCCCCAATTTCTCTATGGAAGATCAAATGCCGTGATTGTGGCTAACGCAGCAAGAGATCACGAACAGGCTGTCCAGTGGGCGCTTTCTGCCGGTGTGCCGGTACTGGTGGAAAAACCGGTTGCACTTAGCGCGTCCGCCACGCAACGCCTATCGGATTTAGCTAACCGTCACAATATACGCTTCGCCGCGGCTCACGTTTTTCTCTTTGCAAGATATCTCGATAATTTCTCGAAACTTGTTGCTGACGCAGGAGATATTCAATCCCTGCAAATGCACTGGACAGACCCTCAATTGGAAAATCGATATGGTGAGCAAAAACAGTATGATTCCAGCCTTCCGATTTTTTCAGATTGTCTGCCGCATATCTTGTCCATGATCGGCGCCCTGACACCCAACTTGCCCGGCAAGTGCGAGATAGCAAAATTCCTAAGAGGTGGCGCATGCCTGGAGATTGAAATCATGTTGGGTGATATCCCATGCATAATTTCTCTGGAACGTAATAGTGAAAAACGCCGACGACTCATAACGGCTACAACGGGACAAAAGATGCTTCGATTAGATTTTTCCAAAGAACCTGGGATTATTACTGATGGTTCAACAACTATCGTCGGTGATCCGGATTGGGAGGTCAAGCAACGTCCTATTGCTCGAATGTTAACAGCCTTTCTCACATGGGTGAGGAGTGGCGAGTACGATAGTCGACTCGATGTGGAGGTTGGATTGCGGGCCTGCCTGGTTATTGACAAAATATGGGATAAATATCGTTCAGCGATGAAATCATGGTTGGTTGACAGCCTCTCTTCCGCAGGGCCGATTGATGATGACCTTCGTTACGCTCTTTACGAGTTACTTCAGTCCAAAGACCGCCTTTCGGGAACCGAAGTTGATAAGCAAATTGAGCAGGTTCGACAGCAATTTCCAAAGGCTGATGGGGCGCAATTATTAACAGAGTTGAATAGAACTCTATATCCAGCAGGCTTGCACTAGACATTTGCATAAAAGAATAATGCCTTTGAAAGGATTATTATGAATTATATTTTGAACAGCTTGGCTGTAATTATGCCAAGTTATAACAGGCCTGAGAAACTTCTTGCTACACTAAAGAAATTACACCCACAGATAGTGAGCGGTGTAACAGTTACGATTATAGATAATTGTTCAGAAATAAATCTTGAAACTTATTGTGCTGGGTTAGACCCGAAAATAGAAGACTATATTAGCGAAGGTACAATAACATTTATCAGGAACAGGTATAATATTGGCGTGTCGGCCAACCTTGTGCGGACTTTTGAGATTTGCGAATCTGAATGGATGTGGCTACTGGCTGACGACGATGATATTGCTGAAAATGCAATATCGATTATACTGAATGAAATCAATTTGCTGAAAAACGAAAAGAATGTTGCTTTAATTAAATTCAGTTCTCGAGGGTGTGAAGCAAAAAAAGGCGGGGACTTTATCAGATCATTAAACAGCATGATTGATACTTTGGCGACTTCAAAAGTATATTTCAACAGTTATATTTTCACATCTAATAATGTATATCGTATCCCAAACTACAAAAACCTTATAGAAACTGGATATCAATCCCTACATACTTATGTTCCTCACCTGATGTTGGTATTATATTGTTTAGGTGCACAAGAAAAGGAGAGTATTGTTTTTTTATCGGATAAACAAATTGTGTCCTATGTTGTGCCTGGGATGGGATATTCATACGCATTTGTTGCTGGATTGGGGATAGGAGTGTTCAAGAACTTCACATTTGATCTCACCAAAGAACAATATTTAAAACTGGAAGGTGTGTTTACCCCGCATAATGATTTTAAAGTTGCTATTGATCTATTTTATTATGCTCGATTCCATTCGAATATGTATGTTGCTAGAAAACTATTCACTAACTATTATATACAAATTAAATCAGCCAGAAGTATAATAAAGCGATTCGCCATAAAAGCAGTTATGTTACTGTTTTATATACCAAATGTATTTGACAAAATGATCGGTGTGCTATCATCTGTCTTTCCAGTATTAGATCGACATATAGCAGAAATCAAAGAAAGAAACCGGGGATAGGGTGTACGCCTGACATTACGTAGAATTTGAGGGTTCCAAGTTTAAAATGAGAAAATACCAAATCTGCACGAATTGTGTCATGGACACCTCCGACTCTAAGATTAAGTTTGATGCCAATGGTGTTTGTGATCACTGCAATACGTTTTATAGTAAGATTGTCCCAAACTGGCATACAGATGAGAGAGGGTGGAAAGCCCTTGAGAAGATAACTGAAAAAATACGAAAAGCGGGCGCTGGAAAAGATTTTGATTGCATCATCGGCATAAGTGGGGGAATCGATAGCTCATATTTGACCTATATTGCCAAAGAGAAGCTTGAACTGCGCCCCTTGGTGTTTCATGTGGACGCTGGATGGAATTCACAAGAGGCTACCAACAATATTGGGCAGTTAGTCGATAAATTAGACTTGGATTTATATACTGAGGTTATTGATTGGGAAGAAATGCGGGATCTTCAATTGGCTTTTTTCAAGTCGGGGGTCCCGCACATTGATACACCGCAGGATCACGCATTCTTTGCAATGATGTATAAGTTTGCGGAACAGCATAAGGTTAAATACATATTAACTGGGGCCAATTTATCCACGGAGTGTATTAGAAACCCGATTGAATGGATGTATTATCAATCAGATTCAATTCAACTTAAAGATATCCATAAACATTTTGGAACCAGGCCGTTAAACAACTTCCCAATCACAACCATTCTGCGACACAAGGTTTATCTAAGATACATCAAAAGAATACAAGTCGTCACGCCGCTGAATTTTATACAGTATCGCAAGGCTGAAGCCATGCAATTGCTGTCTGACAAGTTCGGATGGCAATCGTATCCGCAAAAACATTTTGAATCGAGATTTACAAAATTCTATGAAGGCTATTGGCTGTTTAAGAGGTTTGGGTATGACACGCGGCGCGTGCAGTACTCGAGTCTGATCCTTACCGATCAAATGACGAGAGAAGAGGCGCTGGAGAAGTTATCTCACCCCCCTTATGATGAGGAGACGATTGCACAGGATTTTGAGTATGTGGCTACAAAGCTGGGCATTTCAGTTGAGGAGTTGCAGGGATATATGGAGCTCCCCAAAAAGTCCTATAAGGATTACAAGTGTCAGGAAAATATTTACCTGGTGGGGGCAAAACTGATGAGGTTCTTCGGCCTGTCGTTAGGTGGCAAGAGGTAAGGGGTGGCAGAAGTTGAGAAGGTAAGAGGGTGAGAACTGTCCGCAGATTACGCAGATTTTCGCAGATTAAAGTGATGGCAGAATGTGAGAGGATGAGAAGGTAAGAAAAGATGATTGCCATTGTCAACTATGGGTTGGGGAATGTTCAGGCCTTTGCGAATATCTACAAGCGGCTGAATATCCCTGCCCTTGTTGCCTCGACGCCTGATGAAGTTTCTGAAGCAGAGAAGATTATCTTGCCCGGTGTCGGCGCTTTTGATTGGTCGATGACGAGATTGAATGAATCCGGCATGAGAGAGGCGCTTGAGGAGGCGGTCGTCGGGAAAGGGAAGTCCGTATTGGGGGTTTGCGTGGGCATGCAGATGATGGCCAAAAGAAGTGATGAGGGGGTGTTGGATGGGCTGGGATGGATTGATGCAGAGGTCAGGAGATTTGATGAAACGTCCTTCACTCAAACGACGCACCTCCCCCATATGGGCTGGAACACTATTTGTCCCGATAATGGGAATCCAATGCTTGCGAATTTCAGCAATGGGGCCCGTTTTTATTTCCTGCATTCTTATTATTTTCAATGCAAAACTGAGACGGATACGATTGCCGTTACAGAATATGGCATCCGTTTCAGCAGCGCGGTAAATTGCGGGAATATCTACGGTGTCCAATTTCACCCCGAAAAAAGCCATCAATGGGGCGTTCAACTTCTGAAAAACTTCGCGGATCTTTAAAAATGCTACGTCCCAGAATCATCCCCTGTTTGCTTGTCCACAATGGTGGACTGGTCAAAACCGTCAATTTTACGAATCCAAAGTATGTGGGCGATCCAATCAATGCGGTAAAGATCTTTAATGAAAAGGAAGTGGATGAGCTCATTGTTTTGGACATCGACGCCACCGCGCAAAACAGGGAGCCGGATTACGGGAGGATTAGGAATCTGGCCGCGGAATGTCGGATGCCGCTCTGTTATGGCGGTGGCGTCAAGACCGTGGAGCAGGTGGAGAGAATCATCAGCCTGGGCGTCGAGAAAGTCGCCGTGAGTTCGGCCGCCATCAGCGATCCCGACCTTGTGGCCCAGTCAGCAGAGGTTGTAGGACAGCAGAGTGTCATCGTTGTCATGGATGTAAAGAAGAATGGCCGCGGTGACATGTACGAACTGACGACCCATAATGGGGCCAGGGCTACAGGTATGTTCCCCGTTGATTTCGCCAAAAAGATAGAGCATCTTGGTGCCGGGGAGGTCGTGATCAATTCTATAGATAATGACGGCGTTATGAAGGGATATGATCTTGATTTGGTGCATAAGATTCGGGATGCTGTCAATTTACCGATTACAGTACTTGGAGGTGCAGGTTCACTTAACGATATTGCACAATTGATCAGCACATTTGGGATTGTTGGGGCTTCCGCTGGAAGTTTGTTCGTTTTCAAAGGCAAATATAGAGCTGTCTTGATCAACTATCCGAGCCGGGTTGATAAGGATGCGCTTATTGAACAAAGCATTGAAAAGCGTCATGAGTGATGCGTAATGAGTAATGGGAAGACACATAAGGACCTGAAAGTATGGCAGGAAGCCATGAAGTTGGCGAAAGTAGTTTACAAACTGACCAGCGCTTTTCCAAAAGAGGAGGTTTATGGCCTCGTCTCCCAAATGCGTCGAGCGGCTGTATCGGTCCCAAGTAATATAGCTGAGGGAGCGGCGCGGGCGTCAAGTCGCGAGTTCACTCAGTTTCTTTACATAGCACTTGGGTCGCTGAGTGAGTTAGAAACACAATGGTTATTAGCCAAGGAAATGGGAATGGCTTTGAGCAGTCCTGAAACTCATATCGAACCCGTCCGAAAAATGCTACTGGGACTGATTAGACACACGAAAAATCGGGTCTCATGACTCCTTTCTCATCACTCATAACTCCTCACTCATAACGGATCACTTTTTCCAAAAAATGAAACAAATCCTTCAAAACCTGAAAACTGGTCAAACTAACCTATCTGAAGTTCCATGTCCGGGTTCAAAGTCTGGCAATGTTTTGATTCAAACCCAAATGTCCCTGATTTCCCCCGGCACGGAGCGGATGCTTGTTGAATTTTCGAAAGGTGGACTCCTGACGAAAGCCAAGGCGCAGCCTGATAAAGTTAAACAGGTGTTGGACAAAATTAGGACTGATGGATTGATGCCGACACTGGATACAGTGTTTAAGCGGTTGGATGAGCCGTTGCCACTCGGTTACTCAAACGTAGGTTTGGTAACCGAGAGTTTTAAGTGTGAGGTTTTAGGTTTTAAGTTGGGAGATCGGGTAGTTTCTAATGGTCCGCATGCGGAGATGGTGTGTGTGCCTGTGAATCTTTGTGCTAGGATTCCGGATAATGTGACCGATGAAGCGGCTACGTTTACAGTGCTGGGGGCTATTGGCCTTCAGGGGATTCGACTAGCTAATCCCACGCTGGGTGAGAAGTTTGTTGTGTTTGGGGTTGGGTTGATCGGATTGTTGACGGTCCAGTTGCTTCGGGCTTCCGGGTGTGATGTGCTGGCCGTGGATCTGAATCAGGAAAGGTTGGCTCTGGCTCAGTCCTGGGGCGCGGAAATTTGTGATGTCGGAAGCGGTGATCCGGTAGCGGCTGCCAATGCCTGGACTGAAGGTGTGGGTGTGGATGGGGTGCTGATTACAGCCAGCGCAAAGACAGATGCGATTGTTCATCAGGCGGCGGAGATGTGCCGTAAACGAGGGCGCATTGTGCTGGTGGGTGTGGTGGGACTGAATTTACGGCGGGCCGATTTTTATGAAAAAGAATTGAACTTTCAGGTCTCTTGCAGTTATGGCCCGGGCCGTTATGACGATAGGTACGAGCAAAAGGGGCAGGATTATCCCATTGGGTACGTACGGTGGACTGAGCAGCGGAATTTTGAGGCTGTGCTGCAGATGATGGCATCCGGCCGGCTGGATGTGGAACCGCTGATTACGGATAGGGTGGCTTTTGTCGATGCGGAGAAGGCGTATGGGAAGATACTGAATGATCCTTCTGTACTTGGGGTTATTCTGGAGTACGATCCGCAGATTACGCAGATTACACAGAAAGAAAAAGAAGCTGCCTCACGCAAAGACGCAAAGACGCAAAGAAGACAACAAAATAACTATATTGGGGAAAAAACTATCCGTGTGCATCGGCGTGTATCTGCGGCTGATGCAAAGGCTGTAGTGGCGATGATCGGGGCGGGGAATTTTGCGAAGATGACCATGGGACCGGCTTTGGCGAAGACCGGGGCGCGGTTGAAGTATGTTTCAGCGAGAACCAATGGTGCGGCTGCGGCTCATATTGCTCAGAAGTATGGTTTTGAAAATGCGACCACGGATTTGGATATTATCTGGAATGATCTGGATGTGAATACGGTATTTATAACTACGGGGCATAATTCCCATGCGGCTTTGGTTTGTAGGGCGCTGGAAGCTGGGAAACATGTTTTTGTGGAAAAGCCGCTTTGTCTTACCGCTGATGAACTTTCAAAAATTAAATTGGCCGCAGATGAACGCAGATTAACGCAGAATGAAAAAGATTTCTCACGCAAAGGCGCAAAGGCGCAAAGAAGAGAAGAATATCTACAGATTAATAAAAAAAACATCAGCGTGCATCCGCGTTTATCTGCGGCTCCAATGCTTATGGTGGGGTTTAATCGGCGGTTTTCTCCTCATATTCTTAAGATTAAAGAACTGCTCAAGAGCAGAGGTGAGCCTTTGGCCATGAATTTTACCGTGAATGCAGGGATTATTCCTCCTGATGTGTGGGTTCATGATCCGGAAGTGGGTGGCGGTCGAATTATCGGGGAAGCTTGTCATTTTATGGATCTGCTTGCTTACATTTGTGGGAGCAGGATTGT
The DNA here is from genome assembly GCA_964457495.1 of uncultured Desulfobacula sp. Lineage (GTDB taxonomy): Bacteria > Desulfobacterota > Desulfobacteria > Desulfobacterales > Desulfobacteraceae > Desulfobacula. Next base: position 510 of record CAYWGN010000022.1, on the reverse strand, counting down.
GTCTGTCGCTTCGGCTCAAATGGGAAAAGGCGTAGCCGTTAAGGAAGATAAGATGTCTATTGTGATGTCCTTTGAGGATGGGTCCATGGGAACCGTGAACTATTTCGGGAATGGGTCAAAATCCTATCCCAAGGAGATGTTGGAGGTTTTTTCCGATGGGCGGGTCTTGCGGTTGAATAATTTCAGGAAGCTGGAAGGGTTTGGGTTCAAGGGATTCAGGAAATTTAGGACCCGGAAAATGGATAAAGGGCACCAGGCACAGTTCAATGCTTTTGTGGAGAGGGTTGAGAACGGGGGGGAACCGCTGATTCCGTTTGAGGAGGTGGTGAATGTAACTTTGGCGAGCTTTGCGGCGGTGACGAGTGCAGTGGAGGAAAGGATGGTTCATTTGTCACAAGAATATATTTGGCCGCAGATGAACGCAGATTAACGCGGATGGTTTTTCTTTTTCTGACAAATAGTTCCTATTTCTCAGAAACTACCATTTTTAAAAGCGCTTTTTTGTTTTAT
>CAYWGN010000021.1:12185-35804 GCA_964457495.1 uncultured Desulfobacula sp. | reverse complement strand
GTTTTGCTATTATTTTAGAGGGTTAAATCCACTCGCAACATAACTCCAATAAAGATTAATATCAGGATGAGTTTTTGATTATACTTTTGTATGTAATAAGTGTAATGGCCGGTCGATTTTTTGACTCTGCTATTTTTCCAATCAACTTGAGTGGGACCTTGATTCTTTTGATTCTTTTATAAATATTTATGAAGCAAAATATCCAAAGGCCGCTATGTGTCTGGAAAAAGACAGAGATGTGTTATTAAATTTTTATAATTTCCCTGCTTCTCACTGGAGATATATCAGGACATCCAACCCTATAGAATCGACCTTTGCTACAGTAAAGCTAAGAACTGCCAGAGTAAGGGGATGTTTCTCTTCAAAATCAGTTTTATCAATGGCTTTTAAGCTTTGTAAATCAGCAGAGAAAAATTGGATAAAATTACATCATTATAAAAAATTAGGGCAATTGATACAGGGTGTCAAATTTGTAAATGGAGTGGAACAGGAAAGGAACGCTGCCTGATGCTAAACACAACATTTGACAATAGCTCAATCATCAATGCTTTTTTCTTGAGATATATTTTTATTATGATTGACAAATCCAATTCTAATTCTTAAAAAAACAATGGGTTATTTTTTTTTAGCGGGGTGGAGTAGATGAGCAGAGCTATTTTTCTGGCAGTTTTGTTTTTTTTAGTGAGTATGACGTTTGTTTCAGCAGCAGATTTTGTTAACAACGGAGACGGCACAGTAACAGATAATGATACAGGTCTTGTGTGGCAACAGGATACGCCAGCAGGAGGAATGAAATGGGATGATGCAAATACATATTGCAAATCCCTATCTCTTGCTGGTCATAATGACTGGCGTTTGCCTACAATTGAAGAACTGCGGTCTTTGATCGATTACACAAAATCTAGTCCGGCCATTGATACAACTTTTTTCCCTAATACAGTGTCGTCCGACTACTGGTCGTCAACTCCCAAGGCAAATAATACTGACTATGCGTGGTACGTGGATTTCGGCTTCGGCTTCGGCAGCAACTTTCATAAGTCATTTACGTATTACTTTCGGGCTGTGCGGGCAGGACAGTCTGGCTCATTGGGTGATTTGGTCGATAACGGAGATGGTACTGTAACTGATAATGATACTGGTCTTATCTGGCAACAGGACGCATCAGGAGGGAAAATGAACTGGGATGATGCAAATACATATTGCAAATCCCTATCTCTTGCTGGTCAAAATGACTGGCGTTCACCTACAATACAAGAACTATTGTCTCTGATTGATTATTCAGCTGAGCAGCCGGCCATTGATACAACTTTTTTCCCTAATACAGTGTCGTCCAGCTACTGGTCGTCTACTACTTTCTCTAAAAGTATTAGCTACGCGTGGTACGTGAATTTCTCCAAAGGCGACGGTAGCAGTTTCAGTAAGTCAGATACTTATTCCATTCGGGCTGTGCGGGCTGGGGCACTTGGTAATTCGGTTATTTGGTACTTGGATAATGACGGAGATGGATACGGCGATCCCAATAATCCAACGACTGCTACATCACAGCCTGCGGGATATGTTACCGACAATACAGATTGCGATGACACGGATGCAACCATCAACCCTATTGCTACAGAAATAGCAGGAGATGGAATTGATCAGAACTGTGACTTGAAAGATTTAGTTCCATTATTAGCAGGACAGTTGAAATCAGATCTCGACAGCGGTGTAGCACCGGCTGATATAATATTTTACACATTGATCTCTGAGGGCACTGGAACATTAACATATCAATATGATTTTGACGATGGAACTCCACCTCAAAATGGTACTGACAAAGAAACCCATACTTACCAGCAAAAGGGAACCTACAATGTAACTGTTACCATCACTGATTCCGTCGGTACAACACTTAATCTTACCACAACAATTTTAATTGTAGACTCAAACGATCTTACAGCATATCAATCTAATCTTTCGGCGGATGCCAGCCAAATGAAACAGGTCACTGTTGCGGGTGATATGTATACGATATTGGCAGACGCTCAAAGCCAGGTTGAAAAGAGCCTTTCATCCATAACAAATGCAGATGCTACATTGAAACAAAGTGTTCAGGACTCGGTGCAGTTAATCGCCGGCGAGTTGATTACCAACACCAAAACCACGCTCGATACATTTGTGACCAATAACCAGGTACTGGAAAGTGAGCTTAAGGATATCTCAAAGGGCCTTTCAGGTATAATATCCAATATGGTTAAAAACAGTGTGTCGGTATCGAAAAACACCTTGACAGACCTTGAAACAATTGTGGACGATATTTTTACAACAACTGCAGGCACCCTTTTGGCCAATGAGAATTTATCCTCAACACAGCTCAATGAAATAAAAACAAACAAAACAAAGTCACAAGATTTTTTTAAGACCAAAGAATACCTCCTTGATGATGTTGTGGATACAGTGGGCATCGAAGTGGATGTCAAAACAACTTTTGATGTGGATGATGTGGATACCATTGCAACAAACCACAGCTTGACAGATCAGCAGGCGGCAAAGCTATTCAGTGCCATTGAAACAACCAATAATGTTAATCAGACAATTGCCTTAAGTTCAGTTTCAAATCAAACCATTGCTGATATTGTCAAGGAGATTTTCAATACCTATTATTCTGGTAAAACCGTTTCCACATCAACAGTGGATTCTGTTACAAAGAATATCCTGCTTGCATTTTCCGATGGCACCTACCTGTCCCTTTTGGTTAAAAACATTTTCATTGTAGATGATCATCTTCCTGATGGATTATTTGATCTTCCGGACGGTAAAAAACTTGGGATATTCGGGTCATATGCTTTAACATTTGTGTCCTATCCTGTATTCCCGTTTGATTTTACCGCTGAAGTGATTAAACTGGGTGTTGATCCGATCTTAAAACAGGATGGTTCACTTAGTGTGGACATATCTAACAACCTGACATTATCGGCAAGAATCGGTTGGGAATATTCAAAAAGCAACTTGTTTAGCAGTCTGACTACCAGCTTCAGTACTACCGGGGGGGCAGATCCTTCAGCCGAGGCGTATTCTATTATAGTCACTTATGATACTGGATTAAGCCAGCTCATACCACCGGCAGTCCAGGCATTGGATTCATTAACACAAATGTTGGATGTCCTTGTACCGACAGATTACTCTATTGATCTCAATACTGGGGTCCTTTCCGTTTCAACCTTGAAACTTAAACCGGATTATCTTTTTACAACGCTTGCAAGTATTGATTACGCTGCAATCACTGCTGCGGGAGGCGTTGTTTATAACAATGTGGTCTTTGAAATCAGTGATTATAACGGCGATGGATTGGATGATTTTAAATATTACAGTGATAATCCCATGGGAAGCCAAATTTTATACTCAGTTTCAAATTAAGGTGTTCAACGACGACAGGGTCAGAAATGACCCTGTTTTTATTTGTATTCCTCTCCATACTTTCTGAATTCATATTACATTATATGAGCCTCAACCGCTTTTAAAAGGCATTCTCTCAGAGTGTTTTTTATAATATATTTCGTTGAAAATACATCCCTCCTGAAGTAAAGGATGATTATCTCTATCCTTGACACTGTAAAAGGGTGTAATTTTTAAGAATACCAAATTTAATTGTGATTTTTCAAAATGGCGGTAGTTTTTATTTTTTTCAGTAATTGTTTAGAAATTTAAGTCAGTTGCACACATTTTTTTATCGTTTATTACTGAGCAAAACGCCTGAAATGACAATAATAGTCGCAATAATTTGTTTGGGATTTAATATCTCGCCTAAAATCAGCCAGCCCAACAAGACTGCTGTAACCGGGATCAGGTTAATAAAGATAGAGGCCCTGGATGCGGGGATTTTGCTGATTCCCCAATTATAAAGCCCAAAGGAAAAAAAAGAGACACAAACGCCTAAATAGAATACTAGGGAAACCAGCTTAAAGGTCCATATGGATGGGTCTGCAATAATAATATCTCTGATTCCAGGTAGAAAAAAGAGGGTTCCGGCGCAGATTTGCATCCCGGTCAAAGACCATGTGTCATACCTTGTACTGAGTTTTTTGATCAAAATCATATTTGCACAGGCACTGACCATTGCGCCGACTTCCAGGAGATTCCCAAGAATCGGATGGGGGGCATTGACTTGTTCACTTTGAAAGAGGGTTAAAAGCACCACACCAAAAATTGATAAACCAAGCCCAAAGATTGTTCTGGTATTTATTTTTTCTGCAAGAAAAAACCAAGCAGCAACAGCTACCATTAAAGGCAGACAAGCTGAAATAATCCCGGCCTGTGATGAGGTGGTAAACATTAGGGCCTTGGACTCAAATAAAAAATAGAGGCAGGGCTGGAATAAAACCATGGGTAACAGGATTTTCCAATCACCTTTTTGATATGATTTTGGAAGCATTTTTATTGAAATCGGAATAATAAATATAAAGGCTGTGAAAAGTCGGCAAAACATCACTGCAAAGGGATTTAAATCCTGAAGTACTATCCGCATGGCAGAGAATGAACTGCCCCATAAAAAAACCGCCCCAAGAATCGACAGGATCGGCAACATGTTTTTGATTTTCAAATTCACCCACCCTCAATAAAGGATTGAAGAAAATAAATCAAATTAAAAATTGTACAAAAAGGGTAATCATGACAAGGTGTCAGGCATGTTAACACAATTCACCCAAAAAGCTTTGAAGATTATCCAGCATATCCCGGAAGGAAAGGTGCTGACCTATGGCTGGGCAGCCGCTCTTGCCGGGAAACCAAATGGTGCCCGCCAGATTTCAAGGCTGCTTCATTCAATGTCAAGAAAGCATGATCTGCCCTGGCATCGTATTGTAAACTCAAAAGGGAAAATTTCCTTGAGGCCGTCCCAGGGGTATGAACTGCAAAAGGCGCTTCTTGAATCAGAGGGTGTTAAATTTTCTAAAAGTGACACCATTGATCTTAAGGTTTACTTATGGATCAACCCTGTTCAAAAGGAAAGTCCTTATTAAAACTTGCGTTAAAAAGAATGCCGGTCCTTTATTGCCTGTTCAAGGCTTTTCATTTTTGGGCCTTTCCGGGTCCACAGCCGGCAGGAATCGATTAAAAAGTTTTTTTCGCTGAAATGGTCAAGATCCTTTGGTATAGATGATTTATCTTTTCTTTTCTGGGTCAGCCAGCCATGGACAATTTCCTGGCCCATAACAATGACCAACTGGCAAAGATGGGTGCATCCTTTTTTCCCACCCATGATATCCCGGATATTTTTTGAAAATCCTGATTTAATCTCAAGCCCTTTTAGTTTTTCTATTGTATCAAGGGTGGTGGTGCATTCAGTCATGGGGACCTGGATCATCTGTACTTTAGCATCTTCTATCGTGAGTGGATCTGGCTTTATCAATAGCTTTACATCCATGTGGTGAATGATTCCAGGTTCTATAACAGCTCCTGTCACATCAAATATTCTTATGTATCGTTCGTCTTTTAAAACCCCATGAACAATCACCCGGGAGTCTGTGTGAGGGTAGGTGGCAAGTTGAATATCCCGTGTATGTATTTTTATTTTATTTTCTAATATGTTGTCTAACATGAATAAATTTTTCCTGGAAAGCGTTATTTAAGTGCATAAAATGTCTTTTTGATTTATTGATCAACTTGATTTCTCATTGGTTGACTTTTCATTGGGCATATTTGTATCGGAATTTAATAAGCTGGATCCATGATGACGTCTGAACTGGGTTACTGAATATTTTTCAAGTTTCCAGTCAGGTATGCCGCAGGATTTGCAGGTACTGTGAAACCACTTGTTCCTGACCCATCTGGCAGCCCGGCTGTTCCGGGAGTTGTTGGCCAAAAATGTCTTATTGCAGTGTGTGGTGATGATGGCATAGGTGTCATGCTTTTCTATAACTCTAATGCCATGGAGAATCCCCTTTCTGGACGGCCACAATTTGATCTTGTCAATGAGCCTTAACAGGTCTATACGTTTTCTATAAAATTTTTTAGGAGGTGGTTTTTTCTTTCCTGACATAGCTAACCTTTTTTAAGGGGAAATGCAGCTCGGACAGCCATGGCTGCTGTCCCAAGCTGTAGAGGGTCATATAAAATCCTGTTGCCCGCTTTTTTTATTCCCTTTTGCGTAACTCCCAGGGGAACCCCGGGCGCAGCAATAAATGTTTCAGGACCAATCATGGCACTGGTTATAACATCTTTGGCATTGGTTGCCTCTATAAAAAAACAAAAATTTTTGCCAGCTGAGGTGAGGTCATGGATTGGCTCAATGTTTTTTGCCATGTTTTTTGCCATGTTTTTTTCAAGTGCAGCACAATTTTCCTGGCATTTTACCATGTCCTTGTCATGGATACCCACATTGGCGCCAAATTCAGCCAGGGTTAGGGCAGCTGCCATTCCAACGGGACCTGCGCCCAACACCAACACCTTTTTGCCCTTTACTCCATTTGCCATGAGATCCAGGGCTGAAGCAAAGACATTTCCCGTGGCCTGTATGTTGTCAATCAAAAGGGATTTTTTTAAATTAATGGCAAAATATTGGTTATCATCCGCCATAAATATGATATCGGCTTTGTCCTCAATGGCCCGGGCCAGCCCTGCAGCATCTGTCTGGGTTGGTATAAAGGCTGTGAACCCAAGATGGCTGAGGATATCTTTTATGGTTTGTGCGAATTCTGTAATTTTCCCAAGGCCTGCCGTTATGGTCACTACAGCAATGCTCAGGGTATGGATTTTGTCCTGTATGTTTTTTACAGAAATCCCGGCGCCATGGCAGGCTATTCCCAGCATATCCCGGCCTGTTTGAAGCAGGAGTCTTTCATCAAAGTCTGTTAGTTGATCTGAAAGCGTGTTTATGTCACCTGATGTAAGGCGTGTCAAAGAGGGTTTCCTTTATATAGCCTTAAGGTTCTGGGGGGAGATAAGAAAAGTCAATCTATCTTTTTTTCTTTGCTTTATCCAGGCTTTGTAAGTTTCAGGACGGGCAATTTCATAATTTCCACAGGATAAAAGTATTTTTTCCACCTGGGTTACGGTTCGCCTGGAATCCTCAATATCCAGAGAGTTCTGAGCCACACCGGCAAGGCCTTTTCCTGCAGGAACAATTGAGGTCACCACATTGGCACCGGCATCAAGTCTTTTTGCAAGCCCGCTGACCCCCTCAACATCAAGGGAAGCAGGGATAAGCCTGTCAGGAAAGAGCAGGCGTAAAACAGCCAGGATGATCAATTCCATTTTGATGTCAGCCACTGGATGGTTTTCCATGGGGGTGCCCATCTGGGGGACAAATCCCATGACCCTGGTCTGGTCAACGTTCAGTGTTTTCATGACATAAAAGGAATCAATTACATCTTCAAGGGTTTCACCTACGCCGCACAAAATACCTTCTTCAATTAAAAGATTAAATTCAGCGGCTTTTTGTTTGACGGCCAGTCGTTCTGAAAAACTCTGGCCTGTTCTTAATTGTGAAAACAGCTCAGGGTTATGGGTTTCCTGGTAGCAGGCATAAAAGTCAGCTCCAGAATCAGCCATTTGTCTTAGGGCCCAGCCCGGCAGAACGCCTGGGGAAACCATTACAGGCAGATTGGTTTGGTTTTTGATATCAGAAATAATGCTGCCCAGTTTTTGAACCTGTTCAACATTATTTTTATGCAATGAAACAGACTCTCCCATGGTAAGATCAATGAGATGAACCCCTGATTCTGCAAGCTTACAGGAAATATCCAAGATTTCTGTCCGGGATTTGCTGTACCGCGGAGATTGGGTGTTGTCCTTTCTATAGTAGCAAAATCTGCAATTGTTTCTGCAATGGGTGCTGTTATAAACAAACCCATAGAGAAAAATTTTATTATCAAAATATTTTTCTCTTAATTGTCTTGCAGTTTTAAAGAGAGAATCGGTTTCCTGCCCAGGGCAGGACTCTAAAAGGCAGGTAATTTCCTGCCTTGACAAGCTGTCTTCCTGCAGGGCTTTTTGTAAAATTGCAGCATGGTTTTTTTTGTTTCCATCTTGTTTCATAAACCAACACATCCTAATGCTTCAATGAATTCAATTGGGATAGCTGATGGCTTTTCTGTTTTCTGGTCCACCACCACAGCCACAATATGGCCAAGGGCAGCAAGGCTGCCGCTTGTTTTATTAATCGCTTCAAATTTAATGGTAAAACTTGTTTTACCCAGATGATTCACATGAACTTTTATATATAATTCATCATCAAATTTAACCGAAGATTTATACTGGCTTTTTGCTTCCACATAATAAAAATTAAGATTGTTTTGAAGAAACCGGTTAAAAGAATACCCGATGATTTTCAAGTATTTCAAAAATGCTGTATCAAACAGTGTGAAATAATTACCAAAAAACACATGGCCATTGGCATCTGTGTCTGAAAACCTTATGTCTACAGGAATGATGACCCAGTCTTTTTTATTGACCGGGTCATCAGAAATCTGCGTGGCCGTCTTGTTTTTAAAATCCATGTTTTTTTGCCAACTATTTATTGCCCCAATAATTCCCTGACTTTAACCACAGCATCCTGGGCATCTTCGGCATAGGCATCACAGCCTATTTTGGCCGCCCATCTGCCCGTGACCGGAGCTCCGCCGATTATAGTTTTGATCTTATCTTTATAACCAGCACTTTTAAGTGCATCTTCCACATCCTTCTGCCTTCCCATTGTGGTGGTCAAAAGAGCGCTGGTCCCAATAATTTCAACTTTGTTTTCAATAGCCTGTTCAATAATTTTGTCTGTTTCCACATCCCTTCCAAGATCAAGGATATCGTATCCATTGGCCTGGAGAAGGGAAACGACTATACACTTTCCAATGTCGTGGACATCACCTTTGACAGTCGCTATGAGAATTTTATTGCTTTTTTTTATCACTCCGGATGATTTTGCCAAAGCATCATTGAAGATATCGGTAACTTCCTTCATCACTGCTGCAGCTTGTATCAATTCCGGCAGAAAAAGGGTCCCTCTGCCAAACAGATCTCCTACCTGATTGATGCCTGGAATAAACCCCTGGGTCATCAATATCATGGGATCATGTCCCTGATCAATAATTAATCTGGCCAGCTCAGAGGCCTTTGCCTTGTCCTGGTCAAGAATAGCCTGTTTTGCTTGTTTTAAGATGGATTCTTCTATCATAATTTGTTTCCTTGTTAAGGTCCTAACTTTCAGCGAATGGCGGGAAGCCCGGGAGTCGCACCCGGCTACATGGATTTAGAGTCCATGCGATCTCATACCGATCCACTCCCCGCATACAAAATTAATCTTGTTAAAGCTTTAAGACGTCCTTGCCAAAAACCGTTTAACACAATTAATATCAATATCCAGTGCTTTAGCTATGTTGAACTTGGCTTCAATGCCTTTGGGCACACCTGGCAGGGGCGTCATCACACCGATTCCAAGATCAGTCCGCACTTCGTTCATAATAACAGGGTCTGTAAGATCTTCAATACCCACCGAAAGTTTTTTGGCAACATATGCTTTTGCTTCTTCATTTCTCATGCCTTTGGACATTTGCATCCGGGCAACCAGATCTCCGGCTCCCCGCATTCCGCCCATTCCAGAGGCATGTGCATGTGTTATTGCCATTGCAAATGGATCGCCGACGCCAACCTACAGCCCGTCCAGGCGACAGATTTCCACCATTGCCTTGGATGATCGTGATACAATGTCAATGGGTGGATGGTCGTTCACTGTGATCCCTCCCACGCCCATACCCATATTGGGATGAACCGGGATATTTGCAATTTCTCCGCATGGTTTCATAAAGGTAATGGTGCGGGCCAGGTTCCAGGCTGATGATTTGCTGGTGTTGGTATTTGCCACAGGACCGAAAATGGTTGCTCCGGCAAGTTCAGCCATCTTTAATTGATCATGGGGATACATGCCTGCTAAGCGGTGGCCTTTATATTTCAACTGGCTGTGCATGCCCAGGACAAATTCACCTGCCATGCCCAGTTCTATGCACATATCAGGATACTTGGCCCTTAGTTCTTCCGTGGCCAGCAATGCGGCCAGAAAATCAGCATCCCCGGCAGCGCCTGTTGTATCCAGGTTGATACCGTCCGCCCCGGACTCATACATCAGGCTTGCCACATATACAATATCCTTGACCAGATCTACAACAGATGCTTCATAGGATTCCTGGGCTTCCTGGATCTTTCCCATGGGCATGAGTTCTGCCGGGTTTGGAAAAGGACCATCCGGCTGGCTGTACATGCCAAGGTTGGGTTGAGCACCGTAAAACAAAGGAATGTGGGTTCCCAGCAAGGCCTGTTCAAGGATGGGCTGCTCAAAAATTGCAATGTGTTTTACAGGTTTGTAACTATAATCCACATGGGACAATTCCATTGTATCGGCGCCCAGCAGTTTTTCATAGATCTGCAGGGCCTGTATCCGGTCGACATTGACCCCGACACGCCTTATTTTCAGAGTGCCTGCGTCATAGGTTAAAATAACTTCCTTTCCCGCTTCCACGCTCATAAATTTCTCACGAGCACAGAATATATCCAGGAGGTGTTCATATTCCCCCTGGGATAGTGCAGGCACCTTAGCGCGATCGGCAGCATCCTCGCTTCCTTCGATCAGATCTGCCATGATTTCATCTTTTGTCACCGCGATGGGGGACCCATCACCCATTCGGCTAAAATACTGGGCCATGTTTTCTCCTTTTTTAAAAGTAAGGGTTCATATACAATTAAGTCATCAATAATTCAGCAAGTTTTATGGTAGATCCGGCATCTGCTTAAAATCCGTTTGCAAAATTAGTTATTGTTAATTCTCCTTGGAAACGTTTGGCTTGGCTCATTAAAATTGCTTTATCGTTTAAGTAGATAATAAAGTATATTAAAAATCTTCAGCTTGTCAAGATATTTTTTTATTAGATGATCCTTTGGTATAGGGCCTTGTGTCTTCCTCGTGAAGTAGCGTGAAATAATTTTAGCCATCCAGCTTGAAATAAATTTTAAATTATTTCTTGACAAAACAGATCGAATGAATTTAATTAACTTAAACGTTTAACATTTATTAAGTTTGGATTATTGGTTCCATTAATTAAAAAGGAGGTGAAGGCAACACAAAAATAAAAGATAATTATGGGAAGACCTGGATTAATGACCAAATTAAAAACAAGGAGATTGAAGAATGCCTAAATTAAAAAAGAGCATATTAATTATTTTACTGATAATAGTAAGTATGGTTATTGTAGTGGGAACCTCCTGGGCTGCCAGGAAAAATGTTATCATTGCTGAACAAAGCTGGACAGGGTCTACCGTGATCTGTCAGGTAATGAAGTATGTGCTTGAAGAAAAATTGGACATCCCTGCCAAGATCACCCAGCTCAATGGAGCCGTCACATGGGTTGGCATGGACAAGGGCGATGTGGATGTTTTTTCTGATATCTGGGAAACTGCAGAAATTGCAGGTATTGAAAAATATACCAAAGAGAAAAAAACGGCTGAAGTAGTTTTAAGCTATGCCAATGCACCCCAGGGCTGGTATATCCCGCGGTTTGCTGCTGAGGAACACGGGATTAAAACCATTGAGGATTTAAAAGGCAAAGAAAAACTCTTTGATATTGATGCAAATGGCAAGGGTGACATTTGGGGCGGCCCTACCAGCTGGAAAGTAAATGAAATAACCTCCATAAGAGTCCGGGATTATGGCCTTGATTTTGAAACCCTGGGTGTTGAGCAGTGGGCATGGCTTGCAACCTTGAAATCAGCCATGCTTAAAAAAAAGCCGGTGATTTTTTATTATTGGGAACCTGAGTGGCTTTTTACTGAATACGATCTGGTCAAAATCGAAGAACCTGCCTATGATGATGCTAAATGGAAATTTGTTCAGAAACATCCTGAACAAAGCAAAATCACCTGTGAAATCAAGCCCACCAATGTATGGGTCGGCTTAAGTAAAGAAATGGAAACAAGACTTCCAAAAGCCTACAAATTCTTTAAAAACTGGTCCATCCCTATTAATGAGGTTAATGCACTCATCGCCATGGTAACAGACCTGCCGGAAAATCCGAAACTAAGCCCGGAAGATGCTGCTAAAAAATGGGTTGAAGCCAATCCTGAGATTGTGAATACCTGGTTAAAAGGCATTGAATAAAATTTAATGATGCCGTGGTTCTATTGATAGGAGAGCCATGGCATTATCCTGTGATCAGGATGTTCAGTATAAAATAACCTTTTATTTGAAAGGAATTCCATGGCGGATGAAAAAAATCCAAAAATAAAATGTGAAGATGTCTGGAAAGTATTTGGATCCGGAGCAGATAGCATCATTAAAGACTGGGATAAATACAAGGAAATGACCAAAGTGGAACGTCTCGAAAAGACAGGCTGCGTAGTGGGAACCCGGCAGGCCACATTCCAGGTTTCCGAAGGTGAAATTTTCTGTCTCATGGGCCTTTCAGGAAGTGGCAAATCAACTTTGGTGAGATGCATCAACCGGCTCCATGAACCAAGTGCAGGAAAGGTGTTTATCGACGATGAGGACATCACAGCTTTATCCGGCCTGGAACTGCGGGAAGTGCGGCGGAAAAAGATGGGAATGGTTTTTCAGAATTTTGCGTTGCTTCCCCATAGAAGACTTGTGAATAACGCAGCCCTAGGTTTGGAAGTACAGGGTGTGGATAAAAAAGAGCGGGAGAAAAAAGCCTATGAAGCCCTGGAGCTGGTGGGGCTGAAAGGATGGGAAAAAAGTTATCCCTATGAGTTGAGCGGCGGTATGCAGCAACGAGTGGGGCTGGCTCGAGCCCTGGCAACAAATCCTGAAATCCTTCTGATGGATGAAGCCTTCAGCGCCCTGGACCCTCTAATCAAAAGGCAAATGCAGGATGAATTTGTAAAATTAATCAAAAAAGTTAAAAAAACTATTGTATTTGTTACCCATGATTTACATGAAGCGTTAAGAATCGCCAACCATATCGCCATTATGAAGGATGGCGCTATCGTTCAGCAGGGCACCCCCTCAGAGATAGTGCTTAATCCGGCAAAGGGATATGTTGAAGAATTTGTACAGGATCTTCCCAAAACCAAATTCATCACAGCCCGGGATATTATGCAGAAGCCTGATAACTGGGTATTGCCTGTGGGCTGCACCACTGAAGAGCTGGTCAATAAAATGAATGAACATACTCTTCGGTATGCTTTTTTAGTGGATGAAAATCAGCAGGTACAGGATACTGTGGACTATTTTAATTTTATCGCCACAAACGGGTTTTCTAACTCCATTGAAGAGATCCCTAAGGAAAAGCGGCCAAGCTATTTTCCAACAATAAGTGTGTCAGGAGATACCTTCCTGGAATCATTGCTCAAGCAGGCTGCAGACACCAAGGTTCCAATTGTGGTCAATGATAATCAGGGCAAAATCCAGGGAATTATTCCCAGGGAAACAATATTGATGTCTTTACAATCAGCTTAAATTTTAAGGAGAGCAATTATGGATTTTCCCATACGTATACCCCTGGGAAAGTGGGTGGAAAGTTTTGTTAACTGGTTGACAGAAAATTTTTCAACGGTTTTTGATTCCATTAAAGTCGTTGTCGAATTTTTGCTGATTCAGCTGGACAGCTTTTTTGTCTGGGTACCCTGGCCTGTTTCATTGATAGCCCTAACCCTAATCGGCTGGGCCGTTGCCGGACGCAAGGTTGGTATCATTACAGCGGCCTGTCTTTTCGGCCTTGGGTGTATGGACCTGTGGATTATCGGCATGAGCACCATGGCCCTTGTCATGACGGCCGTGTTTATATCTGTTCTATTTGGACTTCCCATGGGAATCCTCGCTGCAAAAAGTCCCAAATTTGATATGTTACTTAAACCAATTCTTGATGGGATGCAGACCATCCCCAGTTTTGTCTATTTGATTCCGGCAATCATGTTTTTTGGTATCGGTAATGTGCCGGGTATCATCGCAACTGTAATTTTTGCTTTACCGCCCATGGTCAGGCTTACCAGTCTTGGAATCCAGCAGGTGGACAATGAGGTGATCGAAGCCGGGATAGCTTTTGGCTGCACTCCCATCCAATTGCTGCTAAAGATCCAGTTGCCCCTTGCCATCCCAAGCATCATGACCGGGGTAAATCAAACAGTAATGATGGCCTTGTCCATGGTTGTGGTTGCGGCCATGATCGGAGCCGGGGGACTGGGTTCTAAAATATTATACAGCATCCAGCGCATTGATCTGGGGGTCGGGATTGAATCCGGACTGGGTATTTTGTTTATTGCCGTTGTCCTGGACAGGATTCTCCAGGGAATAACCAAAAAGCAGCAGGATGCCATTATGCACAATAAGTCATAAGGGTCTGTTGCGAGTTTAATTTTTTTACGCATAACCTATGTCATAATTGACAGATTAGATTTAAATTTTTTAATACCTTAGGAGGTTTTTTTGTGAGACGTAACATCAACGCAGGAAGACTGGGGAGTGGTGGCTACAGCCTGAACACTCTCACAGATGATGAACTCTATGAGATCCATCTGGCAACTCTGGAAGTTTTGGAAAAAACCGGCATTTTCGTTGAAAATGAGGATGCCCTGGAGATTTTTCATGCAAGTGGCGCTAAAATTGACAAGAAAAGGAAAATTGTCAAATTGCCACCATACATGATTGAAGATACCCTTCGATCCGCACCGCCAAAATTCGTCATGGCCGGACGCAGGCCCCAGGACGATTTTGTGGTTGAAAATAACCGTGTGGGATTTACAAATTTTGGTGAGGGAATCCAGCTCAATGACCTGGATTCAGGAAAACTCAGAGCCCCCACTAAAAAAGATGTGGGCATGTCGGCAAAATTAGGTGATTTTTTAAGTGAAATATCTGTTTATAATCGTGCCATGGGCTCCCATGATGTGCCGGCAGAAGTAGCACCGGTCCACAATGCAGAAGCTATTTTTGCCAACACCACCAAGCATGTCATGATCGGACCTTTCAGCGGGTATCTTGCAAGGCAGATCGTCAAAATGGCCCAGGTGGTTGCCGGCGGCGAAGAGGCCTTGAGGGAAAGACCCCTGGTCTCCTTTCATACATGCCCGGTCAGCCCTCTCAGACTTGTGAACGATACCTGTGAGGTGATCATGGAATCTGCAAAAGCCGGCATGATGGTGAATGTTATCACCATGGCCATGGCAGGCGCATCCTCTTCCATTCATCTGGCCGGAACATTGGTTGACCATAATGCAGAACTCCTGGCTTCGGTTGCTTTAAGCCAGCTGACGGTCAAGGGGGCACCCATTATGTATGGCAGCTCAACCACGGCAATGGATTTACGCTTTGCAACCGCAACAGTGGGGGCCCCGGAATGCGCCATTATTAATGCGGCTGTGGCCCGTCTGGCAAGGTATAACAGCCTGCCATCTTTTGTTGCCGGTGGCTAGGGCGACAGCAAAGTTTCCGATGCTCAGCTGGGTCATGAAAAGACCCTTTCCGGACTACTCACAGCGTTGGCAGGCGCCAACCTGATTTATGGTCTGGGGATGCTTGAAATGGGTGTCACTTTTGATTTTGCTCAATTGGTCATGGATAATGAATTTGCCAGGATGATCAATTATTGTGTAAATGGTATCCCTGTTAATGATGAAACACTTTCAGTTGATGCAATCAAAGAGGTAGGATCCTTTAATGATTTTGTCACCAGGAAAGAGACATATGAACACATGAGATCCATTTCCCACCCCAAATTAATTGATCGAAGGGTCAGGGCAAAATGGGAGGCTCAAGGATCCACGGATATTTATCAAAGATCTCTTAAAGAAGCAAAATATATCCTTGATAAACATACGCCACCACCGCTATCCGATGATATTAAGGCTGAGTTGAGAGCTATTGTGGAAGAGACGGAAAGTCATCTGGGCGTTGAAAAGAGCACCCCTGAATTTTAAACGGATAATTTAAAATTCTCCGGTTCTTTTGCGAGTAAGATCTGTCACTCTTTAAATTTCATTGCTCCGGGGGGGGGCAGGATAGTTCTTTTGCAAAAGAACCGGGTTTATTCTATGAATTAAGGATGCGCGTATCATGCAAAAAATAAAATCAGGGCATAAAACAATGCCAGGCTTTTCCCTGCCGATATTTACTGATGATGAAATAAATACCCTGCATCATGCAACACTTGAGCTGCTTGAAAAAACCGGGGTCAAAGTTGAGTCTAAAGAAGCCCTGGAAATATTTTATGGAAGCGGTGCAAAAATAAATCAAAAAGGAAATACAGGGATTGTCAAAATACCAGGATATCTGGTTGAAGAATGCGTTAAATCATCTCCCGGTAACATCACCTGCTATGGCAGAAAGCCTGCACACAGTTATAAGATCTGTCAGGGCCATGTTGGTTTTTCAACCTTTGGCGAATGCATTAAGGTTATTGATCCTGAAACCAGGTCAATAGGTCCGGCAACCAAGCAGGCCCTTGAAAAGGCAAGCCTTCTTGTTGATTATCTGGATCAGGTTGCTGTTCTGGAACGACCAATGGGATCATTGGATAAACCTGCCATGACTCAGCCCCTTCACAATTTTGAGGCCATGGTGTCAAATTCCAGTAAGCATATTTTCATGGGCTGCAATAGTGGAGAAAATGCCAGAAAAATTTTTGAGCTGGCAGCTATCTGTATGGGAGGTGCTGATAAGTTCAGGGAGCATCCCATCATCACAGCCTTTGTGACCCCCACAAGCCCCCTGGAACTGGTACAAAATTGTTGCGATGTGATTATTGAATGCGCCAGGGCCGGTGTTGGTGTTGCTCCCATTTCCATGGTTTTAGGCGGGGCAACTGCCCCAGCAACCCTGGCTGGCGCCATTGTCCAGCACAATGCCGAAGTCTTAAGCGCCATCACTTTGGCCCAGCTTACTGCAAAGGGAACCCATTGCACCTATGCAAGCTGCAGCACCATCATGGATTTAAGGTTTTCCACACCTGCGGTAGGTGCTCCGGAATTTGGTATTATCAGTGCGGGCCTGGCAAAACTGGCCAGATTTTACGATTTGCCCTCATGGGTAGGTGGCGGGCATTCCGACAGCAAGATTCCCGATGCCCAGGCTGCCTATGAATCATCCCTTACAGCTACTATCAGCGCTCTTTCAGGTGCTAATATTGTTTATGGTATGGGTTGCCTTGAATCCGGGCTTACATTTGATTTTGCAAAAATGGTGATGGATAGTGAACTCATTGATAATATCCACCATGTTTTAAAAGGTATTGAGGTGAATGAACAAACAATTGCCCTGGACATTATACATGAGGCAGGACCAGGAGGCGAGTTTTTAACCAAACAGCACACCTTTGACCATATGAGACAAATGTCACGGTCTTCATTATTTGATCGGAGGAACAGGGATAAGTGGATGGAACAAACTAAAGGAAAAGATTTGACATCAAGGGCCTATGAAAGGGCAAACCAGATTTTAGAAATCCATAAACCACTTGATCTTCCCAAGGGCGCAAAAGAAAGCATGAAAGAAATTATCAAAGAGCATGAAGGTTCTTTGGGAATAAGATGATTCCTGCAATAAAATAATTTCTGTAATACAGGTGTTTTTCAGAATAATTGATGTTGTGAATTTGTGAGAAGATTTTAATCTAACTCATACACTTTCATGGCTCAATTATTTTAAAAAACTCGATAGATACAAAAAGCCCATTGGAAACATGTTGCTTCCAGTGGGCTTTTTGTATTTTTTGTAAAAATTCTTTATTCTCTGGCTTTTAAAGCCTTGGCAATGGCTTCTCCCAAAATTTTTACAATAGCATCAATTTCCGGTTCTGTAATCACCATGGCCGGTGAAAATTGTAAAACATCTCCGATAAGCGGTCTTGTGATCAGACCCAGTTCATAGGCAGCGTCAACAACTGAAGGTGCCAGAGGAGGGTCATGTTTTTCTTTGGTCTCTTTATTTTTAACAAGTTCCACCCCAACCATGAGTCCTATACCCCTAACGTCACCGATAACATCAAAGTCAAGGGCCTGAATTTTTTCTTTCAGAAGTTTGCCCATTTTTTCAGAATTATCAACAAGGGCTTCATTCTCAACGATCTCAAGGTTTTTCAGTCCAACGGCACAGGCCAGTGGGTGGCCGCTATAGGTAAATCCATGTAAAAACTTTTCCCTTTGTATAAGGGTATCAAATATTTCACCGGACAGAGCAACTGCGCCAAGTGGAACATATCCGCTGGTAATGCCCTTTGCCATGGTCATGAGGTCTGGGACAACCCCTTCCCAATGTTCTATCCCAAACATTTTCCCTGTCCTTCCAAAAGCATTTATGACCTCATCTGCAATAAAAAGGACATCATTATCAGTACAGATTTTTCTTATTTTTTCATAATATCCAGGGGGTGGCACGATGATGCCGCCGGTTCCAATGATAGGCTCGGCAACAAACGCTGCAACCTTATCCTTGCCCAGTTCTATAATTTTTTCTTCCAATGCCTGGGCACATTCAAGACCACAGGAGTCCACTTGTTTTTTCCATGGGCATAAATAGCAATAAGGGAGGTCAATATGCGCAAAACCCGGCAGCCTAGGCTCAAACCCTTCATGGAAACCAGGCAGCCTTGTTGCACATACTGCACCGCACGATACTCCATGATAGGCCCTGTTTCGTGTGATTATATAATCTTTGCTGTCCTGTCCCTTCAGGAACCAATAGTACCGGACCATTTTAAAAATGGTATCATTACTTTCTGACCCGCCACTGGTGAAAAAAATCCTGGCATCCTTAATCGGTACCATCTGGCTGACTTTTTGCGCCAGACGGATTGCCGGTACATTTGCAAATTCATTAAAGGAATGATAGGCCTCAAGCTGGTCTAATTGTTCCTTGGCAGCCTGGATAAGATCAGACCTGCAATGTCCCACAGAATTGTACCACAAAGCAGCTGTGCCATCATAATATTCCTTGCCTTCCACATCCCATACCTTGCAGCCTTTGCCTTTAGCAATGATTTTTGCACCTTTTTCCTGCAGGACCCAAAGACTTGAGGTGGGATGAAAATAACAATCTTGATCCGCCTTTTTTAATTCCTGGATTTCAGCAGGACTGAATTTTTTTTCTGTTTCCATAAGAATCCCCATTTAATAATGAATTTAGATCAAAACTCAAAAATTGAGTTTAAAAAAGTAAAGCTTAAACGTTTAAGCAAATATTATATCATGTATAATTCAAAAATAATTATCTTGTCAAGTAAATTAATCTGGATTTTTCTATTTTTTATCCGCTTGATCATGCAGTGCAGAATTATAGCCAATGCACCAGTGACAGGCAGATGTAAATTTAATTCATGCATGACAAAGAGGATTTTAAAAGTTCCTATCAAGAAAATTCAATATGTTTTTGTTTTTGGCTTGACAAAAGCGCTATATATTATGTTAAAATCACTTTAACGATTAAGCTATTTTAAATATTTCCAAGTTAATACAGTTTGAGGAGAGATCAATGAAAGGTTTTTATGGAAAATTATTATCAATTGACCTTACTAATCAGTTGTTTGATGAAAAAACCATTGAGGAAGAGGTTTTTGAACAATATTTAGGCGTTAAGGGATTGGGTGCCTATTTACTTAATAAGTATAATCCTCCACAGGTTCCTCCCCTGGACCCGGACAACAATTTGATATTTTGTACAGGGCCAACGGCTGCAAGCCGAGTATGGGGTTCCAGCAGATATGGTGTATTTACCAAGTCCCCTTTGACGGGGTTTTTTTCTGAATCCTATTCCGGGGGCAAGGTGCCCGAGGCCATTGATGCTGCCGGTTATGATGCCATCATGATCCATGGCCAGTCCAATGCCCCTGTGGTTCTTTCCATAGAGCCGGGAAAGGTTGTTTTCAACAATGCAGAAAATCTGTGGGGCAAAGATACCTTTGAAACAGAAGCCCTTATTGAATCGGAGTTTGTAAACAAGGATAAAGCTTTTAAAAAAACCGGAATCGTGGCCATTGGGCCGGCAGCTGAAAACGGGGTATGTTTTGGCATTATCCAGAATGATAACTGGCATTGTGCAGGACGGACCGGTGCCGGAACTGTAATGGCATCCAAAAAAATAAAAGGAATCCTTTTCCAGGGAAGCCAGAAAAGAGAATACCATGATGAACCGGCCCTTAAATCTTTTGTAAAGCATATTGCTGAGATGGGCAAGGATCATCCTGCCGTCAACGCCTACAAATCAATGGGCACTTCCCAGATGGTAAAGGTATTGAATGCCAACAAAGCCTTTCCCACACAATACTGGTCAAAGGGGTATTTTGACAAATGGGAGAATATAAGTGCCGAGGCTTTGCACACCCAATGTGATGTTACACCCACAGGCTGCTCCAAATGTTTCATGTCCTGCGGCCGGCAGACCACCATCTTAAAGGGTCGCCACAAAGGAATGACCCTTGAAGGTCCGGAATATGAAACCATCTATGCCTTTGGCGGGCTATGTATGGTTGACAGCATTGAAGAAATCGCTTTTTTCCATGTGTTATGTGATCGGCTGGGAATGGATACCATCACAGCAGGCAATTTGTGCGCCTTTGCCATAGAAGCTTCCAAACGAGGCAAAATAGACTTTGATATTGATTATGGTGATGTGGATGGAATAGAAAAATTGATTCATATGATTGCTAAAAGACAGGGTCCTGGAGATGTTCTGGCCCATGGAATTAAACATGCTGCAAAGGAATGGGGCCTGGAAGATATTGCAGTGCATGTCAAGGGCCTTGAACCGGCAGGGTATGATCCCAGAGTTTTTAAAGGTATGGGGCTTGCCTATGGAGTTTCTGACAGGGGGGCCTGTCATTTGAGAACCACCTTTTATAAACCTGAGTTGGCCGGTATGAGCCCCATGGACATCCTGAAAGGGAAAGCTGAACTTCTGATTGACTTTGAGGATCGCCTGGCCATAATGGACACAATGGTTTTATGCCGTTTTTTCAGGGATTTTTACACCTGGGAAGAATTAGAGATCATGATCCATTCATTAACCGGTCTAAAATCCGATAAAGCCTCACTCCAGAAAAAGGCAGGAAATATTGCAAAAGAAATCAGAAAATTTAATATTCAGGAAGGCTTGAACAGTGATGATGACCGACTGTCAAAGGGTATGTTCAAAAAACTTACGGACACGGGAGCTGAGATAACCCATGAAGAATATGAAATTATGCTGGCCGAATATTATGAAATAAGAGGATGGGTGCTATAGAATTTTTCAGGTATTTTCCCAGGTAAAAAAATATGAATAAAGTAACGATTAAAGATATTGCAAGACAGATAGAGGTTTCTACAACAACCATTTCCAACGCCCTTAACGATAAGCCGGGAGTGAGTAAGGTTATCAAGGATAAAATTGTGCAAATGGCCAGGGAGATGGGGTATGAACCCAATTATTTTGCAAAGGGTCTGGTCAGTAAACAAAGTCTGGCAATCGGATTAATCGTATCAAGTATTGCTGACCCGTTTTATCCAGAGCTTGCCCTTGGGGTGCAGGGAAAAGCAAACGATCTGGGTTATACCATGATGCTTTTTAATACCAACCACAAGATTGAAAATGAAACAAGAATTATTGAAATGCTAAAATCCAGGGGAGCTGATGGCATTATTTTATCAACTGCACTACAGGATGATCCGAACATTGATTTATTGAATGAAATGCAGATTCCCTATGTCCTGGTCAACCGCGTGATCCTCAATCCAAAGAAGGCCAGCCAGATTGACTCCGTTTCTTTGGACAATTACAATGGATCCTATAAGGCTGCCAGCCATTTGTGCAGGTTGGGTCATACAAAAATCGCTATTATTGCAGGGGATATGCAATCGTCCACCGCTATTTTGAGAACACAAGGTGCAAAAGATGCCTTTGAAGAGTTTGGAGTTATAATTCGGCCGGATTTGTTTGTTGAATGTGGATACACTAAAAGTATTGCATACACTGCGGCAAAGAGGATTTTTGCTAAAAAAAATAGACCGACTGCATTTTTAGCCCAAGGAGACAACATGGCCCTTGGCGTTAGGGAGGCAGCATATGAAGTTGGTCTCAACATCCCTGAAGACATTGCACTAATTGGCTTTGATGATATCAGCATATCTTCTCTGGCCGGGATAGAATTGACCACTGTCAGTCAAAATCAGTATAATATGGGTATGACCGGTGCTGAGCTGCTCATAAACAAAATCAAGGGTCAAAACCAATCCGGCAGCAGCAGTAAAATAGTGATGGAAGCAGAACTGATCATTAGAAATTCCTGTGGTTTTAACCTGAAAGGGTATGTCAGATAATTGGCCCCCAGTATATTTGATCAGGTGATTTCATATGGGTTGGTATCTGGTAGAAGGGGCAGGTTGAATTGAAGGGCCAGGTCATCTAAAATCTGCTTGTTTTTCTCCCTGGTTTCCTGGCGGGTATCACCCTTGATGATCATAGTGGCCACCCATTTGTTAAGCCCTGGAACAAAACTTGTGACAGCCTCATCTGCCCCAAAAAAATTGGTTTCCAGGTGAAGAGGGCCGCAGGATTTCATGATATTTTCTCCCTTGATACAAATCCCTTTGGGGCTTACAAGGAGATGCTCAACAATTATATGTTTTGGTATATGTTCTGGCATATATTCTGGTGCATGGCTTGCTTGTTCAGACAGGGAAAACCAATCGTGTTTCTTATTCAAGGCCATGCCTGCCAGTATTTCAACCATATTCACTCCAGTGGAAGCATAAACAGCCATTGGGGTCTGGCTGGGGAACCGGGCATCTATTTCCAGCATTTTCATCTCTCCCTTATGCAGGATGACCTCAAAGTCCATAATACCATCAAGTTTCATGTCCTGGGCAATGGTTTTAGCGGATTGTTCAAAACGTCTGATAAGTTCCGGCTCAATTTCAACAGGTGCAATAACTTTTTTGCAATCATACTTTTCATCCATATAAAGCTCGGTAACCTGCAGGGTTTCATATCTGCCAGGGCTACCAATTATTTCCAGGGAATAGGAAGGTCCGCTGATATATTCTTCGACCACCCATTGTTCTTTTTCAAATTGTTTTTTTATTAATTGCCCTTTGGGATATTGGTTATCAAATAATTTTACCCATTCATCCTTTAAAGATATGATTCTCACTCCAAGGCTGCCACTTCCTGTGCTGGGTTTTATAACAACAGGAAAGCCGCATTCAGGCCATTTCATGGGCTTTGGAATAGCCAGTTGTGAAAACAGTCTATTTGATTTTTGTTTTGATGAGGAAATTTTGTATGCGTTAAAGTCAAAGCAAAGTGGTGTGGTTGTGCTTTTTTGCCAGAGATTGAGTGTTTCCAATGCCTTGTCATTTTCCAGGGCCGGCAGAACTAAATCAGCCTTTTCAAGGTATTCAGATGCCTGGTCTATCTTACAGATATCTATTTGGACAAAATCATTGGCAAGTCCTTTTGCCGGAGGATCAGGGCTTTTATCCAGCACCATGGCTTTAAATCCTGCTTTTTTTGACAGATAGGCAACTTCCACACCCTGAAGCCCGCCTCCAACAATCGCTATTAACAATATATTTTCCTTTGAAACCAAATTAGTGCCCAACCGAAAACTGCCAATTTTCCCAATTACTTTGTTAGGCACAAATCACAGATTGAGGCGGATACCATCAAGGCAGGTAAGGCTC
>CAYWGN010000021.1:0-12085 GCA_964457495.1 uncultured Desulfobacula sp. | reverse complement strand
TTTGTTAGGCACAAATCACAGATTGAGGCGGATACCATCAAGGCAGGTAAGGCTCCTGGTAAATTTCCCTAATGTATTGCTTTTATTTTTTGCCATTAACAGCCGTTCAATACCAAATCCGATTCCCACCCAGGTTTCATTTATTTTCCAGGCATTATCCAGGGGATGGGGTCCCATTGCGCCTGATCCCAGTTCTAAATCTTCCGGCTCCACACCAACCACATCAATTGTGCTACCATAGACTGTAGATTCTTCTGCTTCCAGTTTATAGTCATCAATGCCGGAAGTTCTCATGACAAGCCCAGCCAATTCCTCAAGTCTTGCATGGCGATCCTCCATGGGCAGTCCAAATTCACAGACATTTAACATGGTAAATTCACTGGTATGGCGTGCGCCGTCTGATTCCTTTCGAAAGCAAGAGCCAATCTCGAATATTCCAATGGGTTTTTCCCAGATTCGAAGTAAATCCTTCATGATATAATACAGATGGGGTGCAAGCATGGGGCGCAGGCAGTGGGTATCGTCAACCCAGAAAATTTGCTTTGTCAGAGGGTGGGAATCTGTTATGGACATTTTTTCCAGCAGGTTTTTGGCCATCATTGTGGGCGTGGTTACCTGGACAAACCCCAGTAATATCAAGGCCTGTACCAGCTGGTCGGAAAGATGGCAAAGCCCGGGACGTCTTTGGTTGTAGCGCATTTTTTTTAATTTTATTTTTTGTGTTTTGACCAATGCAGTCACCAGTTTTTGAAAGATATTGTTACGCTGTGTTTCATCTTCAAACACCCGGTCCAGGGCTTGTGCATCTGCGGCCAGTTCTATCAATCGATTTTTTTGAGTTTCAGTCCATTTTTTCATAATACTGCATATCCTGATAAATATTTATGTGATAAAATATTTTGATCCATTACTTTGGCCCTTTGATTTCAAAGGGATTCGCTATTTTATAAAATTAACCTGCCTGGGTGTCAAGCAATTTACAAAGGGTGAATCCAATCTTTTTTAATCCTTCCTTAAGATTCTTTTATTGACAAATAATAAAGTTTGTCTCACTATAACTTAAACGATTAAGTCCATGGATTGGAACAGGTTTGATGCAGCAGAAAAATTATATTATAAAAGAAAATTTAATTAAACCAGATATTAAAGAATTTGAATTGTCCATTGACCAGGTGGCCAGATATTCAGGCGGCAGCAGGTATACTCTGGATACACAAAAAGCTTCCCTGGCCCAGGCCATGCTTGACAAAGCAGTCAGTCTTGCTCGGCCAGCCTACTGCTATTCAAGTTTTAAGGTATTGCACCATGAAAATGGACAATCCATGCAATTATCAAATGCCTTTATTGAATGTCCTGTTTTTATTTCATCCAAAGTGGTGGGTGTGGTGGCCCTGATATGCACCATTGGTCCTGAAGTTGAAAAACAGGTGACAGCACTTAATAAGTGCAATGAATTTCTGGATGCCTTTTTTCTGGATGCTGCAGGCCTGGCAATCCTTGATGGTGTAACCAGGGCAGCTGACAAAAGGATCACAGATAAGATTGAGGCCGCTGGGCTTTACACTGGATGTCGCTGGGAACCAGGGTGTGAAAAAACATCCATGACAGGGCAGAAACTTCTTTTTGACCTGCTCTGCCCAAATTTTCTTGGCGTGACCTTAAGCGAGAGCTATGTTTTTTTGCCCTATAAAACGGTTTCCTGCTGGATTCCCATAACAAAAAATCCCATGGGAAAAAACAATACTGACAAATGCAGGCAATGCAGCCTGAAAAATTGCCTGTACAGGCAAAATAAATCCTGAGGAGAATGAGTATGATGACCCCAAAGCAAAGATTTATGAAGGCGTTGAACCTTGAGGAACCAGATCAGGTTCCTTTTGCCGACTGGGTTGATCCGGGTATCCGGCAGAAACTGGTCCAGGCCATGGGAGAAACAAGCATGGATGAGGCGCAATTCGCAAAGGGCATGGGTTTTGATGCCATCGGGTTCCAGGATATCTATAACGCATCTCCCGTATGTGATGAAACCAAAATGGATGCAGAAGGCCGTCTGCATTATATGGGAAGAGGAAAAATCAGGACACAAAAAGACCTTGCCATGATGGTCTTCCCTGATATTGCCAAAGACGGTCTGCTGGATAAGGCCAAGCGCTTTATTGATGATTTCGGGAAAAATGATCTTGCCCTTTATTGCGGTATCCGGCCTGGAATTCAGCCTACTTATCTTTCTTTGGGATGGATGAGCTTTGCTGAATCATTGCTCGGGGATCAAAAACTAATCACCGGGATTTATGACCGGTATATTGAATGGAACTGCCGGAATATTGAACTGCTTGAAGCGGCTGGGTTTGACTTCTTTTTTCTCTATGATGATATTGCCTATAGAAACGGGACCATGTTTTCTCCTAAGGCTTTTCATGACATTTTTCTTCCAAGATTTAAATTGCTTTCTGACACGATTACCATTCCCTGGGCCTATCACTCTGATGGTGATCTGACAAAAGTATTGGATGATCTAGTGGGTCTTGGAATGAATTGCATCAATCCCATTGAACCGCCGACAATGGATATTGAAAAAATAAAAAAAGAATATGGTGACAGGGTGGCACTCTGGGGGAACATCGACCTTATTCATACCTTGCCCTATGGCACAATTGAAGAGGTTGAGGCTGAGGTAAAAGAACGGATAAATAAAATTGGCAAAGGCGGGGGATTTATTCTTGGGACCGCCAACAGCATTACAGATTTTTGCAAGGTTGAAAATGTAATGGCCATGTCCAGGGCAGTTAAAAAATATGGGAAATATCCCATTTCCTGAGAAATATCTGAATTCCGGTGGCACTTAATCCAAATGGGATAAAAAATCACCCAGCACCTGATTAAAAGCCTGGGGTGACTCTATGTGAATGCCGTGGCCCACGCCTTTGATGAAAGCCATGTGGCCTTTTTTCGGGCTGTTTTTTTTTCATCATTTCCAGGGCTATTTTAAAATATATCCATCCTTCCCATTGATCCATATTATCCTGGATCGAAACAGGGGGAGGGCCTCCAGAACAACTGCTTTTACCAGGTTTTGCTATCCTTCCGCCCTTTTTCCCAGCCTTCCGTCTGGTGTCGGTATCTTTGGAGATGGAAACCGGGCCTTTCGCTCAAGGACATTGAGATCAAGATGGTTGCGCATGTATTTTTCAGAAGCATCTTCAAATGGCTGAAAATCCCAGGCGCAAAATTTGCCTTTTCTCATTGATCGGTCAACCAGCTTTCTGCGGCGCTGGTTCGCAACTATTTTTTCGCGCAGAGCTTTTGTATTCCATTTTTCTGTTACCTGGGCATGGAAAGTCTTGCATACTTTTTCATATTCCGGCAACCCGGCAAGGTTGTTGGTTTCGTTTGGATCATTTTCCAGATCATAAAGTTGCTCAGGATCCACATCACAATAGATATATTTATACCTGTCACGCCTGAGCATAATTATCGGGGAAATTGCGCCTTCACATAGGATTTCACCGCAGACAACAGCATTTTTGTCTTCATCTCCACCTTTAAGAAGGGGAACCAGGCTTTTGCCATCAATTGCGTCGGCATACACAATGGGTTTGTTGCCTGAAGAAATGTCTGTAAGAGTGGGAAGAAGATCAACAAGGGAGACAGGCTGGTTCACCCTTCTGGGAGAAAACCGATCCTTCGCCCAGATAATCATGGGAACACGGGAGGCCCATTCAAAATAGGACATTTTGTACCACATCCCTCGTTCGCCAAGCATCTCCCCATGATCAGAAGTAATAACAATGATTGTATCATCTTTGAGGCCGTTTTTTTCCAAAGCATCCACAAGGTATCCCACTTTATCGTCAGCATAACTTATCTCGCTGTAATAGGCATGGCGGGCATTGCGGATACGCTCCTCAGTCTGCTCATACTCACCCATTGCGCTGACATGATAGAGTCGCTTGCAATGGGGATCAAGTTTATCGTAGGGAATTTGGGGAACCTCTGGCATATCAATTCCATCGTGATCATATCTGTCCCAGTATTCTTTTGTAATGGCAAAAGGGTCATGGGGATGGGTAAAGGAGGTGAGCAGGAAAAAGGGTCGTTGATCATCGCTGCGGGCAAGTTCGTTGATTTTTCGAACAGAATTATAGGTAACTTCTTCGTCAAAATCAATCTGGTTGCTTGTTACGCAAAGACCTGCCTGAACAACACTCAGCATGTTGTGATACCAGGTCGGACGTCTGTCAAAATTATCCCAGTCAGGGGTCCAGCCAAAGTCTCCGGGATATATGTCTGTTGTAAGCCTGTCTTCAAAACCGTGATGCTGATCAGCCCCCACAAAGTGCATTTTGCCTGAAAGACATGTGTAATAACCATTGTCACGCAGGTAGTGAGCAATCGTTGGAACATCTTCGGGAAAGAGAGTTGAATTGTCATAGGTGCCGATACGGGAGGCCAATTGACCTGCCATCATGGAAGAACGGGACGGAGCGCATAGGGGGCTGTTGCAATAGGCATTTTCAAAAATAACGCCTTCATCGGCAAGTTTTGTAATATTCGGAGCCTTTACAATGGGATGTCCATAACAGGGCAGGGCAGGTGCTGCCATTTGATCAAACATGATAAAAAGAATGTTGGGTTGTTTTTGAGTCATTTATTTCGTCCTTATATCAGGGCATTTTTTTATAAATGCAAAAAAATATCATCATACCCGGGGTATCGTATCAATCTTTATTTCCCGCAGCATTTTTTAAACTTAAGGCCGCTTCCGCAAAGGCAAAGATCATTTCGCCTGATTTTTCGGGTTTTGTCAATTGTTTTCTGTTCTTTTTTGCGCTGGTTCTGGATTGTTTCAGTCAGGGTTTTAAATGGCTTTTTTGTATGGTCAAAAAAAGAGACCAAGCCCGGGCAAAGCCAGCTTATATTTTGGGGCAGGTTTGCTGCATATGTTCGATTTTTAAGACAGTCTCCAGCGCATAATTCAAGGTGATCACAGGTTGTGCATTTTTCATTCCATTGTTTTTTCTGTGCACCGAATTCAAGATAAGCAGGAGAATGCATCATTTTTTCCCAGGATGTTTCCATGATATTACCAAGTTTAAGCGGTTTTTCAACAAAAAAATCGCAGGGATAAACATCACCATTGTATTCAACAACAAAATATTGGCAGCAATTGTCTCCCATAATGCAGACATCATTTATTCCATCCACTTTTTTAGAAAGAATGGCATCAAAATTCCGCACAGACACAGAAAATATATCTTTTGGATACCATGAATCAAAAATGCCGCACATGAAAAGCCCCCATTCCTCTGCCGTTATGGCAAAGGGCAGCAGGTTTTTATTCCCATCAAATTCAACGCAGGGGATATATTGATGGTAACAAAAACCCATGTTTTTCAGGTAGTGATAAATCTCATGGGCGTGGTCAACATTTGCCTTGCTGACAAGGGTAAGGATATTGAATTGCACATTATTGCGGTTTAAAATTTCGATTCCCTTTATCACATCTTTGTGCGTGGCATTTCCCTTGGTGGTTCTCCGATATAGGTTGTGGATTTCTTCAGGTCCGTCAAGGCTGCACCCCACAAGAAATTTATAGGTGGCAAACAATGCTGCCATCTTATCTGTAATAAGAGTGGCATTGGTCTGGATTGAGTTGCTGATTCTGGCACGGGCAGAGCCATGTTTTTTTTGAAATTCAATGGCCTTGGAAAAAAAATCAGTCCCCATTAGGGTGGGTTCTCCACCCTGCCAGCAGATTGAATATGAGCCTTGCGCTGTTTCCATATATGTTTTTATCAAGTGCTCAAGCACTGAATCAGTCATCTTGTGTTTTTTTGTTTCAGGATAAAGATTTTTTTTGGGCAGGTAAAAACAATATTTACAATGAAGATTGCAGTCAGCAGAAGCGGGTTTTACAAGCAAACTAAAGGGGCCCATGGAATTTTTCTCTCAGGGTTTATGCAATAGCAACGTCTTAGGATCGAAAATTTTATAAGTTGAACTAAATTGCTTGTCTTTTGGCCCATCTACTTCGTTGCATCAAAGGCCGAATACGTATAGTATGCAACCTTTAATGCGCCTTGTATATGGGCCAAAATTCTTCGCAATTTTTGTCCAACTTATTTCATCTCCGATCCTTAATTGTCAGGATGCCTTTATAATGTTATTCTATGATTTGCTATGTATCAGATTTTAGTCTTCTCGTACATTGAAAAATTCTAATGATTGGGTGTTTAGAACTTTGAGCAGACAAGACAAAGAAAGAGTGACATTAAAGGATGGAAATAAAATAATTGTCCTGGGCGGAGGACCTGCCGGTGCTTTTTTTGCCATCCTTTTGCTCAGACTGGCAAAAAAAGCCCATCAGGATATCAAAGTCACCATCATTGACAAACGGATGGTCCTGGAATCCGGGCTGCCATTACAGGAACTGAAAGGATGCAATTTTTGCGCTGGTATTATTTCTCCCAGGTTGCAAAAAGAACTGGTAAAAAACCACATCAGGATTCCTTCTGAAGTGATATGTGAAAAATTTACCCATATATGGATACATGGGCTCTGGAAAAATTTCCCGCTCAGGGTTCCGGCAGGACAAGAGATCTTTTCAGTCTTCAGAGGGACCCTGCCCCCTAATAGAGAGGGAATGACCCGGGGATTGGATATATTTCTTTTAAAAAAAGCGGTTGAAGAAGGAGCAGATGTTATTACCGGAGAGGCCCAAAGTATTCAATATACCCCAGGGAATAAGCCGCTCCTGACAATAAAGTCTCCTTTGGGTGATGTGTTCACCATGGAATCGGATTTTGCCTGTATTTGTACAGGGATTACTCCAAATCCTGGAAAAGATTGCAAAGATGATACGTTTTTGAAGTCATACCAAAGGATCAACCCTTTGTTCACACCACCAAAAGCAAGACCAGCACTGATCTTTGAACTGAAACCCGGCAGCCTATACTTGAAAAAATATATGAACAAGGAGCTTTATATTATTGTATCAGGGTCAAAAAAATTAAATCTTGAGCATATAGCCCTGATACCCAAGGGAGATTACCTTACAGTGTCACTTGTGGGAAAAAGCATTGACAGGGCATCCTTGCCTGAAGATATTGGCAGGATTATCAAAACCTTTCTGTCTCTTCCTCGTATTCAAAAAATCCTGCCCTCACTTGGGAATACACCCATTGTCTGTACCTGTTGCCCCTATATGGCGGTTGCACCGGCTAAAGTTCCTTTTTCAGACAGGATCGCCATGGCCGGAGATGCCATGGGTGCGCGAATTTACAGGGATGGGCTTTTTTCAGCTTTTATCGGTGCAAAGGCCCTTGCACAAACTATGATTCACAAGGGGGTGGATAAAAAAAGTCTTTCCGAGGGTTATGGCTGGGTAACAAGATGGCTCAAAACAGATAATCAATACGGCAAACTTGTCATCGGCTTTATACAATGGGTCTTGAAATCCCCTCTTTTGAACAGAATCCTTTATCAGACATTTGCCACTGAAATGAAATTTAAAAAAAAGGATGAATGGCCCCTGGGAAGTGTTTTATGGAAGATAGGAAGCGGTTCTGCCGATTACAGGGAAGTATTCAAGGATCTGACCCATGTGCCTGTTTTTTTGTCAATTCTCACCGGCACATTTAAAACCTTTAGGAATATTCTTACAGAAATTTTCTTTGGTTTAAACTGGGAAGCCTATGGAAGGTATCCAGCGGTCATAATAAAAGAAAAACGAGATTATATTAAAAATTCAATTGCTATACCTTTGGGAATTAAATTGGATACATCGCCTGAAATGGAACGAATGTATGCCATAAAAATCAGGGCTTCATCCAAAAGGATTTTTAAGGAACTGGGCAAGTTTGGAGATCCAGAGAGCAAATTCCTCAGGCTAAGATTTGTGAATGTAAAAAGAGCCTCAGGAATGCCCAACCAGGAAGGCGCTGTGGTCAGGTATCGCCTGGGAATGCTGCCGATTTTTATGGATATCCACCTTGTCAGAAGCCTGCCGGAAAAAGCCCTGTTGTATGAACCATCCGGGTTTTTTACAGAACAGGGACAGGGGAAATTACTTTTTGATATTACACCTACCAAAGACGGAAATAACCGCCTGGTAATTTATACAGCCTTTGATTTTAAAAAAGGCAAAAATTCTTTGACCAGGATATTTTGGAAATTCTTTAAACAGGTATTCCCGGACTATGCCCATGATGTGGTGTGGAATCATGCCATCTGCTGCATAAAAGGGGAAGCAGAAAAAAATGCCTGATTCATTATCAGAGTTTCTAATCAATGAGAAACATGGACTGGTTCGTTAATTTGTGCAGCACTCCTGCTGAAACACTTCCTAAAAGCCATTGTTTAATCCCGGAAAGCCCGCGTTTCCCCATTACAATGGTTCCATATTTTTGCGTTTCAATGATTTTAATGAGGACAGAGACCACATCTGTTTTTGTAAAAATGAGCTCAATGGGGATATTTTCATCAAAACCCACAATTTTTTTTAATTCTTTCCAGCGCTGTTCCTCCTGACCGGATGGCCCTGCCACCACATGGACAAAATTAAAGGAGAACATTTTTTTACCTATATGGGTTTGTTTAAGGTACATCATTACCAATAAGGTGGCATCAGAAAGATCAACTGGCACCAGAACCCTGTGGGGATGACTATGGGCATTCAGGTGCACCAGCGCCCTGCCGCGCTCCTTGTACAGCAATCGTTCCCGCCATGGTTGGAAAAGATTTGAACAGATGAAAATCTGACCATGGTTGCCCTGGGTGATTTCGTGGTGAACAGCTTTTTCCCAGTTTTCTCTTGGTTCCCTGATTGTATAACACCGGGGATCATCTTTAAATCCCAGCAGATCACGCATGTTTTCAGTCCATTGAATAAACTTTTGTCGGGCCGAATCAAAATTTTGGTCTTCCATTATCCCTTGTAGGAACAGAATCGTGGGATAGGATCTATCCTTTTTTTTCTGGATAAGAAGCGGCAGAGAATGTTTAAAAGTCTGTATGTCCTTTATATCCGCAATGATCCACAAAGTCCTGTAATTGCGTGTTAAAAGTTTATGTTCAAGCTCAGTTCTTTTTTGGAATAATTTAGGCCATTGGCTGCAATTAAATCCTTTTTCCAGCACCACCTGTTTCAAACACTGGTTACAATTGCGGCATTGAATGATTTTTTGCCGGGGATCTCTGGCTTTTGCCACCCACCCGGGATCAGCTCTAAGAGGGCGGCCCAGGCCAATGAGATCTGCTGTACCGTTCTGGAGCAGTTCTTCAGCACAGGAAGGGGTTGTGATCCTTCCAGATATAATTGTCGGAATATTGACCTGGGTTGTGAGCTTTGTCGTGTCCTGGCTGAGATATGCAGGCGTGGCAATTTTTTTTAATACATCAGGGGAAAACAGGGAATTATACGTACCTGCTGAGACAGAAAGGTAGGCAATCCCCTCTTTTTCCAGTATTCGGGCAAAGGCCAGGGCTTCAGGCAGATCAATGCCGTCCGGCACCCATTCCTGCAGAAGGAGTCTGAAACCAATTGGGAAATCTTTGGGGAGTTTTTTTTTCACCTGTCTTATAACTGCAAGGGGGAATGCTGTCCGCCCCGTAAAATCGCCTCCAAAATCAGATTGGATTTTATTGGTAAAAGCAGATAGATACTGGCATAAGAGATACCCGTTTGCCCCATGGAGTTCCACCATATCAAAGCCGGCCTCATATGCCCTGAAAGCAGCTCCGGCAAAATCATTGATCACTCTTTCCCGGTCCTCGGAGGTCATGGCGCGTCTCCAGGATTTAATCTGCTTGATAAAATATCGTGTCAGGCTGAAGCGCTTTTCAAAAGGGAAAAAT
Source organism: uncultured Desulfobacula sp. (assembly GCA_964457495.1). Taxonomy (GTDB): domain Bacteria; phylum Desulfobacterota; class Desulfobacteria; order Desulfobacterales; family Desulfobacteraceae; genus Desulfobacula. Next base: position 2,230 of record CAYWGN010000021.1, on the reverse strand, counting down.
TCCATGAACTCCTTTAATGATTCCACATTAAAGGATAGGTTTGATCGGGTTATGGGAGATGGCAGCAAAGGCTTCTGTACTCTGGCAAACCGACCCGCATGATTTAATTGAAGACAGGCAATGGCACCTTTTTGTTTGATCGCCTTTGCCAGTTTGTTCAAATCAGGAATAAATTCGTCTTTGTCAGCCCGAAGATTGAATCCAGAGACTTGCCCGTCCTGGGAAACTGCTGTGTTTGCGACAATGACCATACCTACGCCGGAACTGGCCAGTCTGGTATAAAAATTTATCATCCATGAACTGGCACGGCCGTCTGTATGGGCAAAACCGGTATGCACGGGCAGGGCAACCAGCCGGTTCCCAATTAGATACTTTCCAACCTTCAAGGGTTTGAAAAGAAGCGGGTATTCGGTTTTATCCTCTTTTTTTATCTGATTCATGATTGAATTTTGTTTTATATCCTGCTCACCATTTTTTTTCCAGTTATTAAAATTCCCTGTTTCAGAAACCAAGGGTTCCCAAAAATTTCTGCAATATTTCAAGGTGCTTGGATGCATAAGGTATGATCCCCCATGCCCCGCATCTTTAATAATACTCTTTGAAAAATCATCTTCAAAACTGTCAATCCCTTTTACCACACAGGCTGATCTTAACATTATTTCTTCATCAATGATGTATTTTTGATAAAGTCTCAGTCTTAAGTAGTCGGAAATTAGAAGCTATTGACATTTTGAAAAATTCTCCCTTTTTTTCAGATTGAAAAACAATGGCTTAGGTCACTATATATTAAATTTGATGCATATTATCATCAGGTATAATTAAATGATGATAATATGCATCAAAAATCTTTGAATATAGAAAACACACCTATGGATCATTTTATTTTTAACCTATGGATCTGCCTGTTTATAAAACTCTTCATTTGTAAACAGGTTCAGGCTTAACTCCTCTTTGCCTCAAAAGATCAAACCTTGTGCCGGGCACAAGTACCAGTGTAGGATTTGCAATAGATGTACCAATGCATTTAATTTATAAAAAGAAAAAACCAGGGGTTGATCAGTGGACAATAATAGGGGGGATCATGTTTTTTAATTTTCTTGAAAGGGTTGACTGGCTTATCCCCATCACCTTGGCAGCCTTTCTCTGACTGCCGTATTTTTTTATGAGCTCATTAATGGTTTTTACTTCAAAAGTATTGATTATTTCTTTGTAATTTTCTTTTTTAATGGAATCAGTTCTTAAAATATCACCCCTTGAGAATATTAAAGGAAGATGTTTTTCTTCAATTATATCACCTTCAGTCATTGTTACAAGGCGCTTGATAAGATTTTCCAATTCCCTTACATTTCCGGGAAAAGCATATTCACAAATCAGGTTTTGCGCCTGTTTTGAAAGAATTTTGCAGCTCTTAAATTTCTTGTTAAATTGATTTAAAAAAAATGCAGCAAGGGGAACAATCTCTTCTTTCCTCTCAGACAGAGCAGGTATTTCCAGGGGAACCACATTAAGCCTGAAATACAAATCACTTCTAAAGGTCCTTTCTTCAACCATCTGTTCCAGATTTCTATTGGTTGCAACAATTATCCTTGTATTAATTTTAATGGGTTTAACACCACCTACCCTCATCAACCAGATCTTTAACATTCCTGCCCAGAACCTGCGAACTTTTAAAATTAAACATCTCTTCTGTTGCGCGGTTAACCATAACAACCATTCCTGTAGAATCAACAACAAAAAGCCCGTCTTTTGAATGCTTCATTATGGATTCAAATATCAACTCAAAATCTTTGGCATTTAGCCTGTCATGAAGACTGAATTTTTTTTTAAACATAATAGACGTCCCAGGTCTTTTGCAATTTATTTTTCACTATTCAAAATTTATAAAGCACTATTTTCTATAAACAAGTCTGAGCCCATTCAAATTTGACGATTATTAAGGGTGCCAGTTGAATTCTATATATAGGTAGAATAATTGTTTTTTTCAAGATTTTTTAGTCCAAAAGCAGCAATATTGCCAAATCCGCCAAATGCTGATTTAATATATCTTTTGGAAGTCATCGGTTCCCTTACCATTAACCAGTATTCCGAATCTGTTGTTGGTTCATGAAATGATTTAACTGCTTCCGAAAATCTTTTAAGACAGGATTTATCTGCCATAGAATCCATTGAAGCGACCATTGAAATCATTGATGTGGAGATGGGCAAAGATCCCTGGTACTTGACGGTAGGC
>CAYWGN010000020.1:0-35887 GCA_964457495.1 uncultured Desulfobacula sp. | reverse complement strand
TTTTTTTAGCAATTATCATCCCTTATATTTCTACAATCTACCCGCACAGGTCGCATTTTTTTAGAAAAATTTTAATCCTGACTTTGCCTATAAGCCATCCCCACACCCGAAAGCAATCCTACCAAGCACCATATCCCCCCACGGCCAATTTTTAAATCTTTCCTGAAGCGCTGAAAGATCTCTCCTGGCCGCCAAACAACAAACCATGCGTTATACCTGACATAAAGGGCCTTGTGGCAGTCCAGGAAACGCCTGCCAATCGCCAGGATTCCCGCGGGGGGACACACGTGAGGGTGAGTGGCCTACTTTATATATGCAGCCTCCGATTTTGCATTTAAACGTTTCATCTCGCAGGAATGGGTTTCAAACCCACCCCTGCTGCTGATTTTATTTTATATTTGAATTGAACTAATCAGACTGCATATAAGATTTATAATCTGTGTATCCTTCAGGTCCTGATGAATACCATAAAGACATATCTTCAGAAGGATTCAATGGCCAGTCATTCTTTAACCGTTCCGGCAGATCTGGATTGGTAATATAGGGTCTGCCAAAGGCTGCCAGATCTGCATCTCCATTTGCGATTTTCTCTTCAGCAGATTCTCTGGTGTACCCGCAATTGCCCATAATGACACCCTTGTATACCTTTCGGAATTCAGACAAGGTCATGGGTTCACCTTTTTCATGGAAACCAAAGGCAAGGCCATCCATGATGTGTAGATAACCCAGATTCAATTTGTTTAATTCTTCTGCGACATACAGGAAGGTCTCTCTGAAATCAATGCTTCCCATATCGTTAAAAATACCATTGGGTGATATTCGGACACCAACCTGTTCCGGAGACCAGACTTCCAGGGTGGCATCAAGCACCTCTTTTAAAAAGCGAAATTTATTTTCAAGATTTCCTCCGTATTGATCGTCCCGGAGATTTGTTTTTGAATCCAGGAATTGATTGATCAGGTATCCGTTGGCGGCATGCACTTCAACTCCTGAAAAACCTGCTTCCTTTGCATAGACAGACGCTTTCCGGTAATCATCGACGGTGGCTTTAATTTCATCAATAGTCAAGGGACGAGGTGTCTCATACTCTTTCTTTCCTAAGGGAGTATGGATGCCGTCACCTTCCAGCCTGACAGCTGAAGCGGAAACCGGAGCATCTCCATTGTGGAAATCACTGTGCGATGCTCTGCCGCAATGCCAGAGCTGTAAAAAGAGCGGAGTTCCTGTGGGTTTTACTTTTTGGGTGACTTTCTGCCACCCCTGTACCATTTCGCTGTTGTATATTCCCGGAGAACCAATCCATCCGATGCCCTGTTTTGAAACAACTGTTGCTTCCGTGATCAATAACCCTGCGGATGCCCGCTGAAAATAATAATCCGCCATCAGGTCATTGGGTATGCGCTCAGAGCCGGCACGTCCTCGCGTCATGGGTGCTAATACAATTCTATTTTTAAACTTAAAATTTCCCACAGAGATGGGATCAAATAAACTTTTCATGTTGAGTTCCTCCTTGATTAAGGCTGTTGGTTTTTTAAACCATAACTTTAATTATGATCATTCCATAGGTGAATGCAAGGCAGGTAAGTAACTTTAGGGGACAGACCAATGACCTGTTTTCTTTACCAGGCTTCAGGATAGGCAACATCCACAAAATTTTGCTCTATTTTAAATTTGTGCCCACGCTCCATAGCAGCAAGATCCAGAAAAATTGCTTTTAATTTAATTCATCCTTGTTTTAGAACTAAGAAAAGCAATATATGATACAATGATTATAAAATCTGAAAAATCAAACAGACTGAAACTGTTTAGGTTGAAAGAGTGGAGATATTATGAATTATAAGGAAGTTGATTCTTGTCGGCCCGAACCAAACTCTTACTACCGCTATATTATTGTGGGCATCGCATTTTTAGTGATGATGATTGCCTGGGGAGTCAACTATAGTTTTGGTGTTTTTTTTATTCCGCTTTTGGAAGAGTTCGGATGGACCCGGGCAATGACATCCGGGGCATTTTCTCTTGGAATCTTTCTCGAAGGTTTCAGCGGAATGTTTATGGGCCGAATTTGCGATAGGTTCGGCCCTCGGTTGGTTGTATCCTTTTGCGGAATACTGCTGGGAATGGGATATATGTTGATGTCGCAGGTTTCGTCTGTCTGGCATTTTTATCTTTTTTACGGCGTGGTGGTCGGTATCGGACTGGGCGGTACTTATGTTCCGCTTGTTTCCACAGTGTCGAAGTGGTTCAACAGGCGAAGGGGCCTCATGACCGGTATTGTTTCAAGCGGTATGGGGGCAGGCACCCTTCTTATGACTCCCTTTGCCAGCTGGTTGATTTCGATTAAAGGATGGCGCTTTTCCTATATGACAGTCGGTCTGGCAGCATTGATTATTATCATTGGATCAGCCCGATTCCTGCGGATGCCGGAGGGCGGCCTGTGTGCTCGCAATCAATTCGTGCCTGGCATACAACCGGAAACGAACCAATTGGCCCATGAGAGCCCCCCGGGGGATGTCACTACGGTCCTGAAAATGATTTCTTTCTGGTTGGTCTGCACTGTTTTCATATGCTGGGGGATGATGATTTTTGCAATTCTTGTCCACATTATACCCTTTGCAATTGAGGCTGGATTTTCAAAAATAGAAGCTATCAATATTCTGACAATATTCGGGGGAAGCGTATTTTTTGCTAAAATCATTACCGGTATTGCAGCCGATCGCCTGGGCAGTAGACCTGTCTTTGCCATGGGTATAGGGATGCTGACAATTGGCCTTATCATGCTTTTGACAATAAATGAGCTTTGGGTGCTTTATTTTTTTGCTGTTGTTTTTGCATTTGGCTACGGCAGCGGCTCAGTCATTATGCCTAACATTGTTGCCGAAATGTTTGGGCTCCGCTTTCATGGGATTCTACTGGGGATTGTTAATTTTTCCGCCTGTATTGGATGTGCCACAGGGCCGGTGGCAGCTGGTTTGCTTTTTGACATAACCCACAACTATTATGCGGCTTTTATGACCACCACTCTTCTTGGTGTGATTACCTTGATAATGGTGCTGTCTATTGGAACCAGGAAAAAAGCATGATTCAAATGGTGCAGCAGATTTCATGCTTTTTCTTTAGCCAAATTTCGTGCATCAATAAAGGATTTCACAGAAAGAGAAACATCCTCTTCCGTGGTTGTCCATGAGCATATGCTTAATCGAATAACATCCCTGCCCTGCCATTTAGATCCGCCGCACCAGCAAACTCTGAGTTTTTGAATATTTTCAAGAGTTTTTTTTGTTAACTCATCGGTTTCACATTTTACTAGGACCTGATTAAATACAACATCATTTACAATATCAAATCCAGCCTTGTTCAGCTCTTTTTCAAATTGAAGGGCTCTTTCATAAAATCCAGTAATCATTTGATCAAGCCCTTTCCTGCCAAGAAATTTCAAGGTGGACCATATCTCAAATATTCGGGCCCTCCTTGACATTTCAGGGGTATAAAACATGCCATCCCGCTCTTTACCCGTCACAATATACGAACCTGACATATGAAGAGCAGAAATCAGGGCATCTTTATCCCTGCAAATAATCACGCCGCTATCATATGGTGTATTCAAAGTCTTATGACAATCAACGCTCCAGGAGTCTGCATGCCGGCAACCTTTAGATAAATGTTTTAATTTTTCAGAAGCTTCTGCCCATAAACCAAAAGCACCATCAATATGTATCCATGCTCCCTGTTCCCTTACTCTAAAGCTTTTTTATAGATAGAAAAATCCATAAATTCGGAAAACATCTTCTCTTGAATATCACTATTTCTCATTCCCGACTCCTTTTTTAATTAAGACCAACACACATATTTTATCCGCTCCAACCTGACAGGCACATCACTTTGGCTCTATAGATCGGATGGAAATTGGATTTTTACCTTAAAAATATAACATAAGGTTATATAAAATTAAAATTATTATTTTGACTTGTCATAAGAAGACATTGATAAAGTAATCAAAAAAAGTTTTTGAATTATCAATGATTTGTTTGCGCTAGTGCCGACTTTAACACAGGCATTAAAAAGATAAAAGGAGAGAATCATGCGAGATCAGGCTCAGGTAGTTATCATAGGCGGCGGTGTTTTCGGTACCAGTGTGGCATATCATCTGGCCAAGGCCGGATGTACTGATATTGTCCTGGTGGACAAGGGCGAATTAACAAGCGGAACTACGTTTCATTCTGTCGGGCTGGTGTCACAATTCCGGACATCTCCTTCTTTAATGAAGATAATGAACTATACGATTAAATTGTTTAACGAGCTGAAAGAAGAGGTTGGAGAAAACCTTGGCTGGCGTACAGTGGGAAGCCTTCGTCTTGCATCAAGCAAAGAGCGTCTAAAGTCTTTGCGCAGGGAGGTCAGCCGTGCAAGAGCCATTGGCATAGAAGCTGAAGTCATAACACCGACCGAGGCTCTTAAAATAGCACCTTTCATGGCCGGTAAAGGACTTCATGGTGCAGTATGGGTCCCGGATGACGGCCATATTGATCCCAGTTCCATTACCTATGAACTGGCTCGTCAGGCAAAGAAAATGGGCGCCCAGATCAATACAAATGTACGAGTTACAGATATCGAGGTGGATTCAACAGGGCAGGTGACAAAAGTCATCACTGATAAAGGTGATATACTGACTGAATGTGTTGTCAATGCTGCAGGAGAATGGGCACCGCGTATCGGAGCCATGGTGGGTGTGAATATTCCCATGGTGCCGTTAATGCACCAATACCTGACCACCAAACCCATTCCGGGTCATGAACTGCCCCCAGACACTCCAGTGATAAGAGATCCTGACAAATTGTTTTATTGCCGTGAAGATGTGGGGTCTTTTCTTATCGGTGCCTTTGAAACCAACCCCAAAGAATGGTCTGCCAAAGGTGTTCCCTGGGAATTTAATCAGCAGCTGCTGCCTGCGGAGTGGGATTTGTTTGAGCCTGTCATGGAAATGGCAATGGAAAGATTACCGATTCTTGAGCAGGCAGAGGTAATAGAGCTTATTAACGGACCAGATGCCTTTACGCCGGATGGTCATTATGCTTTGGGCCCTGTTCCGGGATTAAAGGGTTTTCTGGTTGCAGCCGGTGGTTCAATCAATGGTATTGCTGGTGCAGGCGGGGTGGGCAAATTAATATCTGAATGGATTCTGGAGGGAGAACCTTCCATAGATACCCATGAAATGAATGTCAGGCGTTTCGGGCCCCATCTTAAGAGTCTTGACTATGTTACCGAGCATTGCCGGGAAGTGTATCGTAATTATTATCACCTCCATTTCCCCAATGATGAAAATGAATGGGGACGTCCCTTAAGGACCAGTCCTTTTTACCCGCGACTCAAGGAGTTAGGCGCTGTATTTGGGGAGAAAAATGGCTGGGAACGTGTGAATTATTTTGACCCGGGCAAATCCTGGCGCCAGGCTGGTTATGATCAGAAGAACTGGGGCTGGGGAAAACCCGACTTTTTTGACCGGGTCAAAAAAGAGGCTTTGGCAGCAAGGCAGAATGTTGCAGTTCTTGATATGACCTCATTTGGTAAAATAGATGTTACGGGAAAAGATGCTCTGGATCTTCTGCAGAAGCTTGCAATATCCAATGTTGATAAACCTTTGGGGTCACTTACCTATACCCAGTTTTTAAATGAAAGTGCTGGAATTGAAAGTGATGTCACTGTCTGCAGGATTGCCCAGGATCATTTCAGGATTATTTCAGGAACATCATTTGGTTCCAATGATTTAGGCTGGATTAAAATGCATGCGCAAAAGGACAAAGATGTGACAATCAAAGATGTTACAGATGAATTTGCCTGTTTAAGTCTGTTCGGCCCCAATGCTAGAAAAGTGCTTGAAAAGATCACCCATGCGGATGTGTCCAATAAAGCATTTGCCTATATGACTGCAAAAAACCTTGATATCAGCAATGTTAATGTCTGGGCCCAGAGGGTCAGCTATACAGGAGAATTGGGATGGGAACTTTACATGGCAAATGATGATGCACTAAAGATTTGGGACGTCATTATGGATGCCGGCAAAAAATTTGATATAACCCCCATTGGTTATAAAGCCCTTGAAGGTCTGAGGATTGAAAAAGGGTTTTTGTATTGGAGTTCTGATATTTCTCCCGGGGACAACCCCCTTGAGGCAGGGCTTGGGTTCTGTGTTGATTTTAGTAAAGATGATTTTATCGGGAAAGACGTTCTTCTGAAGATCAAAAAAGCAGGGTTAAAAACAAAGTTATGCGGACTTACCCTTGATGCGGATTATTGCCTGTTTGGCGGTGAGTCTGTTTACAAAGAAGGCAAGATCATCGATCGCATCAGAAGTGCCAACCATGGTTATTGTGCTAATACGGATATTGCTCTTATATATCTGCCCCTTGAAATGTCCAAACCCGGCACAGAGTTGGAAGTTGAAGTGATGGGTAAGATTGTTAAAGCAAAAGTTGCTTTAATGCCCATTGTTGATCCCAAAGGCAAACGCATACGTGCTTAAAAAATAAAACCATGTAATAATATGCTGTAATAATAAATTAATACGGGAGATCCAACGATGCAGAATCATGCAAGAATCGTGGTTATTGGTGGTGGTATCACAGGATGCAGTGTTTTGTATCACCTTGCCAAAGCCGGTGTAAAAGATGTTGTTTTGCTGGAAAAAGGAGAACTCACTTCAGGGGCCACCTGCCAGGCTGCAGGCATGCTGACCCAGTTCAATACTTCACAGACCATAATGCGTATGCGTCAATACAGTACAAAGCTTTATAAAAGCCTTAATGCTTATAGTGAAGTGGGAAGTGTAAATATTGCATCCAGCCCGGAAATGTTAAAAACATTTCAACGTAATGTGAGCCGTGCAAGGGGCATTGGTCTTGATGTTGGCATTATTTCAGCAAAAGAAACCATTGACTTGCTGCCCTGGGCATCTGAAGACAGCCTTTATGGTGCTTTTCATCTACCCGGGGATGGATATATCGATCCCCATACCACCACCTATGCAGTTGCCAAGGCAGCCACTAATCTTGGTGCACAGATTTTAACAAATACCCGTGTTACTGGTATAAAATTATCCTTAAAAGGAGAGATCCGCAAAGTTATTACAGATAAGGGTGAAATTGAATGTGAAATCATAGTAAATGCAGCAGGGATCTGGTCAGCGCAAATTGCTGCTATGGCAGGCGTTTGTATCCCATGTACTCCCGTTGTTCATCAACATATTGCAATGGAAGCGGTTGCCGGCAGTCAGATCCCTGTCAACAGCCCCACTTTCCGTGATTATGATTACCTGGTCTATGGACGTCCCGAAGGCGGAAGTTATCTTGTGGGAGGCTGGGAAATGCATCCCAGAACTATCTGGATAGATGGCACTCCCTGGGATCATGGATCTTCAGAAGTACCCAATGATTTTGATATATTTGCTCCCATGCTTGAAGATACCATCAAACGATTTCCATTTCTGGGTGATGCCGGCATGATCCGTCTGGTTGCCCACCCAGATGCTTTTACACCGGATGGAGGCCCCTTGCTGGGACCCTGGCCTGGTCTGAAAGGATTCTGGCTGGCAGCAGTATCTAATATGCAGGGTTTTGGCGGGGGTGGCGGTATTGGAAAAACCATTGCTGAATGGATCACCCAGGGCAAAACAGAATGGGATGTATTTCCTTATCGTGCCTGGCGTTTCAGTAAGCATCACAATCAACCACGTTATGCAGCCGAATGTGCCAAAGAGGTTTACAGATATTATTATCGTACAAAATATCCCCATGATGAAAATGTATCCATGCGTCCTGTTAGAATGAGCCCATTTCATAATCGGCTTCAGGATTTAGGTGCGGTTTTTGGAACAAAAAACGGCTGGGAACGTGCCAATTATTTTGACCCCAAAAAATCATGGCGCAGGGCAGGCGAAGATCAGCGTGAATGGGGCGGCTGGATCAAACCCTCTTTTTTTGAAAATATTGCAGCAGAGTCAGATGCAGTACGAAATAAAGTCGGACTTTTTGACATGAGTGCTTTTGGTAAAATTGAACTCAAAGGTCCAGGGGCATTGCCGTTAATCCAGCGGCTTACGGATAACGACCTGGATCGTGCCGCAGGATCTGTTACCTATACTCAATTTCTTAATGATCAGGGTGGTATTGTCGCAGATGTCATGATTGCCCGTCTGGATTCTCAATACTTTCGCATTATTACGGGCTCAGCTTTGATTGACTCTGACCTGGGATGGATCCGATTGAATCAGCAAGAGGATGATTTGAGCGTTGAAATCAATGATGTGACAGAAGACTATGCAGTGATCGGCCTGTGGGGACCCAATGCCCGGGAAGTTTTGCAGAAAGTCACAACAACAGATATATCCCATACATCTTTTCCTTATATGTCTGCTAAAAACATAGAAGTCCGTGCACTGCCTGTCTTTGCACAACGTGTCACCTATGTCGGTGAACTGGGCTGGGAATTATACATTCCCAAAGAAAAAGCCATCTTTGTCTGGGACAAACTATGGACAGCAGGCAAAGATTTCGGAATAAGACCATGTGGATTCAAGACCATAGATTCCCTTAGGCTGGAAAAAGGTTTTCTGGCATTAACCAGTGATATCACCCCTTTGGAAACTCCACTTGAAGCAAGACTTGGTCATTTTGTCAAAATGAAACAGGACAATGATTTCATCGGGAAACAGGCCCTTATCACCCTTCAAAAGCAAGGGATAAAACAGCGGCTCCATACCCTGATAATAGGTGATGAAGAATATTTGACGTTATACGGGGGCGAGGCTGTAACCCTGGACGGAAAAACAATCTCGCGCCTGCGAAGCACAGGATACGGGCATACTGTCAAAAAAAATATTGGTTTTGCCTATCTGCCGACGGATTTTAATGAAAATGAAACCAACCTTATGGTGGAAGTGTTTGGAGAAATGATACGGGCAAAAATTGCACCTGATGTCTTATACGACACGGAAAGCCACGCAATCCGTAGATAGTTTTTTTTAAGTGTATTCAGTCCATAAATATAGGACCTATACAAATAAAAGTTGCGGTTTCATTCCAAAAAGGTGTATCTGAAGGTTGCGATATTACAGGAGGAACCATAATGAAAATGCGCCAGGTTGTCATTAAAGCCGGCAGGGAAATTCCAAATCCGATCACGGGCATAGAGTATCCGATTCCTGATTGTTTGAACAGCCTTCGACAAAAGGCAGACGTCCTTGTCACAAAGGACGAACAGGAAGCAACAATTCTAAATGCCATTAAGGGCGCCACAGTCTTGATGATAACCTATGGGAAAGTGACACGTCAGGTGATCAAAGCAGGGCTGCCCACGCTTAAAGCTGTTGTCAAGATTGGAACCGGTATCGACTCAATCGATATTGATGCAGCAAAGGAATATGGTGTACGGGTGATTAATTGCCCGGATTATGCTCAAAATGCCGTGGCAGAAGGGGCGTTCCTGTTGCTCATTAATTGTATGAAAAAATTTGGACCTGTCCATCGTTTTGTCCATAATCATGGATGGATGGGCCCCAGCGAGGAAAATAAAGGTTGGAATCTTGAAAATAAGTTAGTCGGGATGGTAGGGTTAGGTCATATCAATTCTCAGTTGACCCGCATGTGCCAGGGATTTAAAATGAAAATACAAGCCTATGATCCCTATGTCACAGCTATTGTTATGGACAAACAGGGCGTTCATAAAGTCGAGGAATTGAATCTTTTGATGGCTTCTTCAGATGTTGTTGCAGTTTGTCTTCCTTTGAACGATGAAACAGCGGGAATCATTTCAGAGGAGCGGTTGAAACTTATGAAATCAAGCGCTTTTCTTATTAATGTCAGTCGTGGCGCGATCGTTGATGAATTGGGGCTGTTAAAAGTTTTAAAGGAAAAAACAATTGCAGGATGCGGGTTGGATGTTTTTTCCCAGGAACCGCTTAAAAAAAAAGGACATTTCCTGAGCGAGTTTTTAACCATGGATAATGTTATGATTACTCCCCATTCGGCAGCCTGGACCCATGAGACATGGGACGGACTGCAAAAAGAGGTGCTGCAAAACGTACTCGATGTTTTGGAGGGCCGGGACAGTATCATTCGTTCTTTGGATCCACGACTGCAAAATCAATCCAATTGTATTTATTCGATACCCTGATTATGAGGACAAAAACATGGGATGAAAATTTTATGTGTTTCTGATCAAGTTGAACCCATACTTTATAAACCAGGCGGCAATAAGTGCCTTCCCGGTATAGATCTTATATTGTCATGTGGTGATCTGCCATCTGAATACTTGACCTATCTGGTAACGGTATTCAATGTGCCATTATTTTATATCAGGGGGAATCATGACGGGATATATGACGCAAAACCACCCCAGGGGTGTGTTGACCTGCATGGCAAGATAATAGTATATAAGGATGTCAGGATAATGGGTTTGGAAGGGTCCCATTGGTACAACGGGGGGGGGCTCCAATATACAGAGAAACAGATGGCAAGGATGGTCTTGAAAACAAAGTTTAAAAGCTGGTGGTACAAAGGGATTGATATAGTTATTTCACACGCGCCGCCAAAGGGTATCCATGATGGCAAAGATATCTGCCACAGTGGTTTTAGCTGCTTTCTGGGCCTTATTGACAGATATTCACCCAATTATTTTTTACATGGTCATATTCATACCAGTTTTAAAAATAGAGAAGAACGGAAAACTATAATTAATAGAACCAATGTCATAAATACCTTTGGATATTATGTGTTTGATTATATAAAATGATAAAATACTTAAAACAATTATTTCATCGGGAAGATAAAGTTGATGAAAGCAATATAAAAAATTTTGCCGTGGATCAATACAAGGAAGAAGCCTATGATGAGAGGCATCTGGGTATCCTGGCTGTGCCTCTGAATAAAATTGTAGGCAGTGTAGGACGGTATAAGGATTTTAACCAGCAGTTCCGGTTAAAGAAAGATCGGCCTTCGGCAAGACTTGAACGGGTTAAAGAGGCATATAAAAAGAAAATTATGCTTCCGCCTATCACCCTTTACCAGATTAAAAATGAATACTATGTCCTTGATGGGAATCACCGTGTTTCAGTTGCCAAGAAATTGGGCTATGAATTTATTGACGCATTGATAACAGAATTTCTTCCTTCCAAAAATACGCTGGGAAACATTATTTACAGGGAAAAATCAGCGTTTTTGGCCAAAACAGAATTGCCGGATACAATTGAATTAACAGAAGTGGGTCAGTATGACCGTTTGTTAAAACAGATTGATGAACATCATGGCTTTTTAATGAAAACCAGTAATGGTCAGATTGATGATCAGATTGATTATCTTGCAGTTGCCATGGACTGGTATCAAACAATATATAACCCTCTGGCAGCCATCATCAAGAACAGCCGCCTGGACCATTGTTTCCCCAACAGGACCAGGTCAGACCTTTATGTGTACATCTCAAATCACCAGTGGGAGAAAGGGAAAGAACGCGAATATGGAATTGGAATTGATCAATTGATTCCAAAACACATGGAGGAGTTCAGATTAAAAATGGAACAGATAAAAGACTTTGACCTGCCGGAAATGAAGCACTGGATATCGGCTTTTATGTTAATAGAAGTAAAGGTTGGAAAAGAACACGAGGTAATGAAACGGTTGTATAAACTTGAAGAGATCCAGGAGGTCCATTGTGTACACGGTGTATTTGATCTGATTGCAAAACTGATGATGAAACGTGATTTATTGTCGTCAGATGCAGAAATCATCGGTCAATTTGTTCATGAAAAAGTCCGCCAGGTCCAGGATGTGACCAAAACCCAGACTCTGATCCCCATAACTTCCATGGAGAAAAAGCCCATATTGAGAAGGTCATAATAGAGCAAGCATGCTGCAAAAAATATTGCAGCTGTTTTAAACAAATAATTTTATCATTGGTAAGCCTTGTTTTATGAATAGCTAAAACACATTCATGAATCATAAAAAGGTTATAATTTAATTGGAAACACCGCTTTTCTATTCGATTTTTTAAAACGGAACAGGAGAATCATTCATGAAGTTTTTTTTCGAGCCCAGAGGAATTGCCGTTGTAGGCGCCACAACCAGTAAAGAAAAAGGTGGCAATATCATTATTTCAAACCTTAAAAAAGGGTATACGGGTCAGGTTTATCTGGTTAACCCCCGTTATGAAGAAATTGAAGGGTTTGCCTGTTATCCTTCTGTCGCTGATGTCCTGGACCCAGTGGACCTTGCTATTGTCTTTGTAGGAGCCCACATGGTGCCGCAGGTGATTGAAGCCTGTGCAAAAAGAGGTATCCCCGGTGTCATGATCCAGTCGGCCGGTTTTTCGGAAATAGGAACCCAGGGAAAAGCATTGCAGCAGGAAGCAAAACAGATTGCCGACAGGACCGGAATAAGGTTGTGGGGGCCCAACTGCATGGGCCTGGTTGATGCTAAACGCAGGTTTGTCTTTTCCACGGTAACAACCAGCATCTGGGATACAGGGCTACCCTCTGGAAACGTTTCTCTTATTGCCCAGAGTGGCATGCTTGCAGGCGCTTTTCTCATCGACCTCATGTCCCATGGGACCATGGGAATCTCCAAAGTCTGTTCCATAGGAAACAAGATGGATGTGGATGAAAATGACCTCCTGGAATATTTAATTGATGATCCGGATACAAATGCCATAGGGTTATATCTTGAGTCATTTACCGACTGCCGGCGGTTCATGGCATTATCCCGGGGTACCACAAAACCCATTGTGATCCTGAACGGGGGGAAAACCACCAGCGGGGCAAGTGCAGCATTAAGCCATACGGCCAGTCTTTCGGCCAACGGCGTCATAGTCAGCGGTGCCATGGCTCAGGCCGGCATTATAGAGGCTATCGATTTCTACCAGCTGACCGATTATAGCAAAACCCTGGCCCTGTATCCGGAAATATCCTCCAAAAGCCGGAATCGTGTGGCTGTTCTTACCTACACCGGTGCTGCAGGGATTGTTTCGGCTGATATTATGGATGGCCACGGCCTTGTATTATCGGAACTCAATTCTACCACCCTGGAGGAGTTGAAAACCGTTTTCCCGGAATGGATGCCGCCGTCAAATCCCGTAGACATGTGGCCGGGGATCATCCTTCATGGCTCAAAAAAGGCCTACGAAAAGGCCATGGAAGCTGTCTGTGCCGATCCAGGCGTTGATACTGTTTTTATCCATTGTTTTGCGGGAGGGTTTAGTCTTGAAATTGATCTTGAGATGATGGCTCAAATGGCAAGGAAGGCAGGTAAACCACTAATTTGTTGGATATCAGGTGAACGTGAACGCGTTTATGAATTTCAATTATCAGCACAACGTCTCGGTATCCCTGTATTCAGGGAAATCATGAGGGCTGTGGAATGTATTGGAATTCTTCTAAATCGACCTCTGGTGAATGAAGTGAATGAGCAATCAGGCCCAACTGAAGAGATCAGCAGAACTAATGCCGATAGCCACTTTGATATCCTGGAGTCAGGAGAAGGCCCGCTGGACGAGTATTTATCCAAACAGGTGCTTGCCGCGTGGGGGATTCCAATTGTAGAGGAAAAAAAGGTCGCTTCTTTGGATGAAGCTTTACAGGTCGCAAAAACTTTTACCTTTCCCCTGGTTGCCAAGGGGATACTTCCTGGCGTAGCCCACAAGACAGAGTCAAACCTGGTGCACCTGGGCATCGTATCTGAAGAAGGTCTCAAATTGGCAATCGAAAACCTTCAACAAACCATGCAGAATCGTGGCAGTATTCTTATCCAGAAACAGATACAGGGAAAAATTGAACTGGTGGCCGGATTTGTGAGAGACCCCCAATTAGGCCCCTGCATTATGTGCGGTCTTGGCGGGATATTTGCCGAGGCGATCAATGACACTGCTTTTGGCCTGGCCCCATTGACTATGGATGATGCTTTGAATATGATCTCCCGGCTGAAATGCCAACTTGTTCTGGACGGGTATCGCGGACTTGATCCAGTGGATAAAAATGCCTTCGCCCATATTCTTGTAGCCCTGGGCAATTTAGGATGTGCCCATTCCGGTATTCAGGAAATCGACATCAATCCATTAATCATTGACAAAGGGCAGCCCATTGCAGTGGACGCTCTGGTGGTATTATCGGGCAATAGTAACTGATCCGCCCCCGATATTGTAGACACTCATTTAAGCCACTTTTATGATAAAACCATTGGGAGAAATGGTCGTTTTTTAATCTTTTATTTCACATGGGATTTTCCTGTTACTTTATAATCCCTTTAATAAAACTGACTGTTCTCCACCTCCCCGATGGTTTCATCCAGGATATCCACAACCTGGTCCATTTCTTCCATGGTTATGGTGAGGGCAGGTCTCAGGGTGATGATATTGCCTTCAATTGTTTTAAATGCCAGTCCTCTTTCCATGGCTTTGTACATTATGCCGTCTGCTTCTTCAACGGCCCTCTCTTTTGTTATTGGGTCCTTGACAAGGTCAATCCCCAAATGAAGTCCTACACCTGCAATATTACCGATAATCGGATGTTTTTCCTTGAGTTCATTTAAGCGGGACAAGGCATGGGCTCCGACCCTGGCGGCATTTTCCACTAAATTATTTTTTTCAATATACTCTATTTCAGCTAATGCCGCAGCTGAGCAAAGGGCATTTTTTTCATGGGTATAATGGCCGATGGAGCGGTGTTCCAGGTTATCGTAGCGCTGTCTGGTCACAATGCCTGCAAAAGGCAGAAGCCCGCCACCCATGGATTTTCCCAAAACCAGGACATCGGGTGTGATGAAATGCTCGCTGGCAAACATCTTTCCTGTCCTGCCAAATCCTTCGATGATTTCATCAAATATAACCAGGGCACCATATTTTTCGCACAGATCTTTTACTCCTTCCCAGTAATTTTTGCTGGGAACCACGGGAGTCGCTGAAATGGGTTCACCAATGATGGCAGCCACGCCAGGTTCTCGTTCCAGGATTGTTTTGATCTGGCGCAGGTACTCATTGTCCACCTCTTCCTGGTTGGAAAAGCCCCAGGGATTGCGATAGTAGTTGGGAAATTCCATATGCATGGTACCGGGCATCATGGGTCCCATCCCCCCTTTGAAAAGCTCCTCTCCGCCCACGCTGGCAGCGGCAAAACCTGCCCCGTGAAAAGAATCCCAGAATGAGATTGTTTTAAAGTGGCCTGTTACCTGTTTTGCCAGGGTGATGGCCATTTCAATTGCCTCTGACCCGCCGGGACAGAAAAGGGATTTGCAAAGGTCTCCGGGAGTAATTTCAGCAAGTTTTTGGGCAAGATCAACTGCTTTGGAATTTGTATAACGCCTGGGGCAGAAGGTCATTTGCGTGTCCAGTTGATCCTTTATTGCCTGGATAATTTGCGGGTTGTTAAATCCAGCGTTATGGACACCATTGCCGTGCATGTCCATATATTTTTTGCCTTCCATGTCTTCAATATATATACCATGGGCTTTTGACAGCACATTCATCACAGGGGTGGACAGATTCTGGTGCAAAAAATATTTATTGTCCCTGGTACAAATGGATTTAGCAGTTTCAGACAGATTTTTTTTCCAGTATTTTTCCCGGTTCTGGGTTGTGTTCACGTCTCCTTGCTCACTTGCAAAACGGCTTGACTTGAAATTGTTCTGAGAATTCATTTTCTCAATCCTTATGATTGCGTAAATATTGTTACATAAATATTATTGCGTAAATTCAGCTTCAATTTCTAAGATTGATTCTTCAAGAATATTGAGTGCCTGGTCCATCTGTTCCTGGGTGATGATAAGCGGTGGCGTAAGCGTAAGAATATTGCCCATGGTGATCTTAAAGCTTAATCCCCTGGAAAGTGCAGCATACATGACAGCTTCAGCTTCATTTACTGCACGTTCTTTTGTGATTGGGTCCTTTACAAGTTCAACCCCTAAAAAAAGTCCAAGACCCCGCACATCTCCAATCAAGGGGTGGCGTTTCTGCATTTTTTTTAGTTGAGACAGGGCATAGTTGCCGACATTTCGGGCATTTTCGGCAAGTTTATTTTTTTCAATATAATTGATGGTGGCAAGGGCTGCTGCACATCCCACGGGGCTTTTTTCATGGGTATAATGTCCAAGAGCCCTTGTTTCAGCAAGATCCAGGCCTTTGCGCACAACAAGTGCAGCCAAAGGGAAAATACCGCCGCCAAGGCCTTTGCCGATGACAACCATATCCGGTTCAACATTGAAATTTTCAAATGTGAACATTTTACCTGTACGGCCGAGACAATGGGGGACCTCATCGAAAATAAGCAGGGCGCCATGCTTGTCACAGGCTTTTCTAATGATCTGCCAGTATTCAGGCTTTGGAATATAAGGGGTGCTGCGGATGGGTTCTGCTATAACGGCGGCAACATCACCTTCTTTTTCAAGCATATACTCAACATACCGGGCACAAGTCATATCACACCCACACCCACCTTTATCAGTACAACCAAAAATACACCGGTATTCATCAGGAGGAGGAGCGTGCTCCGTACCAGGCATCATGGGGCCCATGTCCTGACGGAATATGGCTTCGCCCCCTATGGATATGGCATCCAGTGATGCCCCGTGAAAGCTATCCCACATGGAAATGGTTTTATGCCGCCCCGTTGCAATTCTGGCAAGCTTCAATGCCATTCCAATGGCCCCTGTACCACCCGGGCATAAGAGAACTTTTTCAAAGCTGTCAGGGGCAATTTGTATCAGTTTCTTAGCCAGATCTACTGCGACCTGGTTTGTATAACGGCGGGTACAAAAGGACAGCTCATCAAGCTGGTTTTTTACAGCTTCAATCACTTCCGGGTTTGCAAAGCCGACCTGATGGACGTTATTGCCATGAAAATCCATGTAACGACGACCCTGTAAATCTTCAATATAAATACCTTCACATGTTTTCATGCCGTTTAAACAGGGGGTGGAAAGAGATTGCTTTAGAAAATAGCGGGAATCTTCTTCCAAAAGCGATTTTGTCGCATCATCAAGGTTTTCTTGCTGCCATTTTTTTCTTAAAGGAGAAAGGTTAATATCCCCTTCTGACCTGTGTAATTTTACCATTGTTACTTCCCGATCCCTATATCAAGGTTTTTTTTACTGTATTCTTCCGAATAAAATTATCGCCCGCCTTGTACTCGGATCCCAGTGGAGCTTATGCTTCCAAAATTGCAGGTTTTCGGTCAGGCACTAACTAAACGGTTGAATCAAAAGAGTATAAACTAAATTTGATGTTTGCCCTAGGATCATGTTAAAGTCAAAGTAATAATTATTATGTCTTAAATAATCTTCGGTTATATGTGTAAAATATTAATGAATCGTGTTGAATGAAAAAATAATAACCAAAAGTAATGCAAATCATAATATTAATTAATTTGACTTATGGTTTGCATTGGTTTTACTCTTATAAAATATATAATAATTAGTTTGATTTATAGATCAAAAATAGATTAGAAATTAAACGGGATTCAGTTGCTAGTCATAAATAATTCAATATGGGATTAGTCATTACGTGTTTTATCTCAGCAATATATTAAAAAATTTCAAATCAAAGGAGGTGCACACAAAAAATTTTTACATTTTTAAAGAAGTGATTTAAGGCGTGGTCTTAAGCACTCCAGGAAAATCAATGGTTTTTAGAAAGGAGAAATTATTATGAAATACAAAATTTTTTTCAGTGTTCTAATGGCAGCTATAGTTACATTTACCTCTCCGATCAGCAGTGTCTGGGCTTCAGATTCCATCAGTGCATATATGGGATTTTCACGGGAAGTTAATGAGGCACTTGCAAAACAAATTCAGGACAAACTTGGTATTGAGGTGAAGAATATTACCCTGTCATGGGGAGAGATCTGGGCCAGGCTGAAAACTGAATCTCCCAGGTTTAATGCAGACATGGTGTTATCATTTGGTGCATCTGAAGCCATAAACGGCGCAAAAAAAGGATATTATGAACTCTACCAGTCTCCAGGATGGGATGGTATTGATGCAGCTTTTAAATCAAAAGACGGCTCATACCATGCCCTTGGAACCTTTTCATTCCTTCTTCTGGGCAATACAAAAAAACTTGCGGAAATGGGGTATGAGATGCCAAAAAGCTATAAAGATCTTCTGGATCCAAAATGGAAAGGACAGATTGTTATACCATCCCCCAGGACATCTGGAACTGCTTATATGATCAACTATTCCTTTTTACAGCTCTACGGTGAAAAAGATGGATGGGACTATCTTACCAAACTGAATGAAAACGTGGCGTTTTATACAAAAAGTGGTAATGCACCAACTGATCTTGTGGGCCGCGGGGAATATCTCCTGGGCCTTGGTGCAGATGAAAATGTATTGAAACGGATGAAAGATGGATATCCTCTGGTATGGTCTGTTCCTGAAGAGGGTATTGGTTATGAAGGCAATTATTGTACTATTCTAAAGGGAACCAAAAAACTGGACCTCTGCAAAAAAGTCATGGATTATCTTGGGTCTGAAGAGATCAGTCACTTCCTCGGCTCCATGGGGTATATTCCACCGCGTGCCGGTAGTGTAAGTGCTTTGTATGGTGAAGTTCAGCCTAAATTTATTAAGCTTGATCATGCATGGGCTGTTAAGAACAAGAGGGCGATTGTTAAGCAGTGGAAAAGCAGGTTCCTCATGAAAGAGACTGTCAAGGCAAGAAAAGTGGGTGATGAAAAAGAAAAAAAGGCCGCAGCTCAGGAATAACTTTTTTTAGTTTTGGTTTGGCCTAATTCAAAAAATTAAAAAGAAGGAATCAGGTGATGGCAGAAGCAGTAATAGGCAATGCTCAACGCAGTCTCTGGTACAAAATAAGGATATTTGTCAATTCTTATTTCATAAATATATTTGCAGGTGGTCTGTTTGCGCTTCTTGCCATTTTCCTGGCCTTTCCCCTGGTCATGGTTTTTATCAAAAGTCTGTGGGGAGATGACGGCTTTACATTAAGCTTTTACCAGGAATTTTTTTTCTACAATTTTTATTATTGGTCGTTTTTAAATACCATGATTTTAGGGCTTTCAGTCATGTCCATCCTAGTGGTTGTCGGGTTTTGTTT
The DNA here is from genome assembly GCA_964457495.1 of uncultured Desulfobacula sp. Classification (GTDB taxonomy): domain Bacteria; phylum Desulfobacterota; class Desulfobacteria; order Desulfobacterales; family Desulfobacteraceae; genus Desulfobacula. The sequence goes on along the minus strand of CAYWGN010000020.1, from coordinate 16,807 downwards.
CGCCTATATGACAACAAAGGGGCCCCATTGGCTGCGAACGCCCTTAAAGATATGTGCACTAATGCCCCTTTGTGCCCCTCCTTACATCTTTTCGATTTCTTTGATCACCCTTTTGGGGAGAAATGGGATGATTAATAATTTCTTTAACCTGGATTTTAATGTTTACAGCTGGACCGGTGTGATAGTGGCTCAGTGCCTGGCGTTTCTCCCCTTATCTTATATGATGATAGAAAATGTGTTAAATTCCCAAAACCCTTCCCTTGAGGAAAGTGCCGCGGATATGGGTGCCTCGGAATTTACCATTATGCGTGCCATCACCATCCCTCTTGCAGCACCGGGTGTGCTCAAAGCCGCTCTCCTGGTTTTTGTCATGACCATTGCAGAGTTTGGTAATCCTGCTATTTTGGGTGGCAGGATCCCTTTTTTAGCCCCGGATACCTACCTGATGATAACAGGGGAAGGGGATTTTAACATGGCATCTGTGCTCTCTGTGGTATTGATGGTGCCCTGTATCATCATTTTCATTATTCACAATTATATCCTGAAAGGAAAGGGATATACCACCATCGTCGGCAAACCAACAGCCGTTGATCCCAAAGATATGACACCCGTAATCAAGTATTCTCTTCTCGCCATTGTTGTTCCGGTTGCCATAATGATTCTATTATGCTTTGCAGTCATTGTTCTGGGCGCGTTTGTCAAAATAGTCGGCGTAGACAATACCTTTGTTATCGATCATATGCTGAACATGCAGTCTAATACCGCGATTTACAACAGCGTTAAATTATCTCTCATGGCCGGTCTTTTTGGTGCCATTGTTGGAACGCTTCTGGCCTATGTCATCATGAGAGGCAAGTTCAAAGGCAGGAAAATAATGGAGATGCTGGCATTATCCGGATTTGCACTTCCAGGAACCGTGATCGGTGTCGGATACATAATGGCGTTTAACAGTCCTCCGTTTCTACTGGCTGGTACCATCTGGATACTTATATTAAACTGTGCCTTTAGATTTCTTGCAGTGGGGGTTGAGGCAGGCATCAGCAAACTGCATCAAATCAGTATTGAAATTGAAGAAGCCTCTGCAGACCTGGGTGCGGATTTTATCACCACTTTTTTCAAGGTGATTCTTCCCATCATGTTCTCGGCCTTTATTGCAGGGTTTATATATACGTTCATGACAACCATGATGTCATTAAGCTCTGTTATATTCCTTGTGACACCAGGTTTTGACCTGGCCGCTGTTTATATATATCTTACGGCTCAATTAGGAGAGTTGGGGCTGGCATCGGCTGCAACCGTTAAAATGATGCTAATCGTTGTTGTCTGTTTTGTATCTCTTAAACTGTTGGCAAAAAAAACCGGACTGGATGTAATTGAAAAAAAATAAGGAGCTTAGACGAATGGGTAACAAAGAAACGCCAATGCTGGAACTTGTGGATGTCCATAAGAGTTTTGGAGATGTCAAAGTATTAAAAGGGATATCTGCTTCCATTTCTAAAGGGGAACTATTAACATTTGTCGGGCCCAGTGGATGCGGGAAAACAACCCTTTTGAGGATCATCGGAGGTTTTACGCCCATAACGTCTGGTAAAATTATTCTGGACGGTGAAGATATTGCTGATCTTCCTCCGAACATGCGGGATACCAAAATGGTTTTTCAGAGTTATGCTCTGTTTCCCCATATGAATGTAAGAAAAAATATTGGTTTTGGACTTAAACTTCAAAAGCTGCCTCAAAAGAAAATTGATGAACGGGTTGATGAACTTCTTGCTCTGGTTCACCTGGATGGTCTGGGAGATCGAACCATTGAGCGGATCAGCGGCGGCCAGCAGCAGCGTGTTGCCCTGGCACGTTCTCTCGCCCTGGAACCCAAGGTACTCCTTTTAGATGAACCCCTGTCAAATTTAGATGCCAACCTTCGTGTTGTCATGCGTGATGAGATTAGAAATATTCAGGAACGAATTGGTATTACCACGATATTTGTCACCCATGACCAGTATGAGGCCATGAGTATTTCAGACAGGCTTCTTGTCCTCAATGACGGAGTGATTCAGCAGATCGGTACCCCAAGCGACATTTACGAAACACCAGATAACCGATTTATTGCGGAATTTGTGGGGTATGTAAATTTTCTTGAAGGTAAAATTGAGAGTTTTGACCAGGATTCCTCCGGGCTTTTCCTTGTGTCCACTGAATATGGAGATATCTCCTTAAACAAAATCAATGAAAGAAATTTTGATAAGGGTGATGAAGTTTTCCTGGTAATCCGGCCTGAAACCGTTACGCTTTTCCCTTTAGATGCCCAAGATCTGCCCAATATGCTCACGGGTAAAATCCTGCACTCCATGTATTCGGGGAACCTTGTCAAATATACCATAAAATGTGGAGACCGCGAACTTCTTATTGATCAATATAATCCTAAGGATTCCATTAGATTCAAGCGCGGTGACACTATAAAGTTTACAGTCCCCAGAACCGTTCATGCAATACCCAAAAAGGGATGAAAATCAGTTAATACCCGCTGTCAATCAAGCAATTATGGCTTTAGTCTCAATGTATTCATGCATAGCGTGATCAACCTTTTCTGCCATTCATGGGAGAGCAAAGTGTCGATATTGCCAATATTGGCAATATCGACACTTTTTATGCTCATGGCCGCCTTAATACGCTGGCTCACAATACAGGTGTCCGTTTTTACTTGACCACATCAATCATAAACGGATATAGTTTCGCACACAATGGGATCTATTAAACATAAACTGCTGATTCTGGCCAGGGATTCGGATGCTTACACCCGGATTCTTCAGGATGCTGATATAGAAAGACTTGAAGTACATGAAAGACACATAGTATAACACTTAAAAAATTCATTAAACTATTAAAAGATTCTAATATCTCCATTTGACAATATTTAATTCCGTATTTGATGCCTTATCAATTTTGACAATATTTCGAAGTTCTTTTTCAGTTAATATAAGGACACTCATCAATATTTCTCCTACATAAACCCTTTGTACGTTTTTTTAACCACAGCATTGAACATATAATTTATCATGGTGACATAATCAAAGACTGGTAGTCCGGTTGCTTTCTGTATCGCCTGGGCATAGGGGGGAAGTACGCTGCATTCCAAAAGAATAACTTTTACCCTATTTTCTTTTGATTTCAGATTAATAGCTGCTTGAATAACTTCTTCTTGAATTTTTTTTGAATCTAACATGCCTTTTTCATCCAGAACTGCAGTTTTAAATTCCGGACAATTTTCAAGGCCTTCAACCACAAGGTCAGAAACTTGCTGGATGCCGATGGCTTCTAAAAACTTCGGGGTTAAGCTTTTAGCATTTGCGGTGATAATGCCGATTTTTTCACTATCCGCTATAATATGGCGGATAAAGGGAAGCTGGAATAAGCTGGACAAAAAGACAGGAATCTTAAGATCCTGTTTGAGACGGTTCTGGTGCAGGGCCATGAATCCACAGTCTCCTGTAACTGCTCTGACCCCGTTTGATTTAAGATCCATGGCGGCTTTTAAAAGTTCCGGGTAGATGCTTTCATCTTTGCCCAAAGCTTTTTTCACTGAAAACCCAGGCACTTTTTTAAACCGCACCGGAAAATCGTAGGTCGTGGCATTGGCCACGTCACCCGGAATAAAGGGGACGGGAGAGTCCAGCAAGAGAATCCCAATTGCTTCCCCATATGAGACTTGCATATTTTTTTGTTGATACAGCATATGAAATATCCCCCTTATTTTATAAACAATTGCCTCGGAATTTGGGCAAAGGTTTCGCATCCTTTTTCGGTCACATAAACAGCCTCACTGCATTCAAATCCCAGTGTGTCGGTCCAGATGCCCGGCATTACATGGATGGTCATTCCTGGTTTGATCAGAGTGGTGTCCCCAGGACGTAGACTGATGGTGTGCTCTCCCCAGTCCGGTGGGTAGTTGAGGCCAAAAGAATATCCGATACGGGATTCTTTCACCACCCTGGAACCGGATATGGATTCCCGCCATTTGGCTTCAATGTCCTGGGCCAGGATACCGGGCTTGATAAAATTCACCACCATGTTAAGACCATGTATGACGGTTTTGGAAATATTTTCCAGTTCCCGGGACGGTGTTCCCGTGATTATGGTTCTGGACAATGGCGCATGGTATCGATTTTTACAACCTGACAACTCAAGCAGGACTATTTCATCTTTTTTATATCTTCTGTCAGTCCATGACAGATGAGCGGTTGTTGTGCGTTTTCCTGAAGGCATGATGGGTATAATAGCAGAATAATCACCTGTAAAATCCGGCGTACCAGCGATCATAGCCTTATAGACTTCGGCTGCCACATCTCCTTCCCTGACACCGGGCTCAATCAGATTTACAGCAGTATCCATGACCTTTTCAAGGATTTTTCCGGCCATTTTCATATAGCCAATCTCTTTGGGAGACTTGATACATCTGATCCAATTGATGATGAGTTCACCGTCTTTGATAACGCCATTGGGAAGTCCTTTTATCAAACGCTCATAACATTTGGCCGTAAAGTAGTAATTATCCTTTTCAACTCCAATGGTTTTCCGGTCATATTGATATTTTTTTATCAGGTCTGCCACAAAATCATAGGTATGGCCTGTCTGGGATTGGACATAGTGATCCTGATAGCCCATGATGTTTTCATCATCCATCCAGGTGGTGATCCGGGCACCATTGCTGTCCTGCTCACGGCCAAACCAGACAGGCTGATCCTTATCTTCGAAAATAATCAGGCCTTGGTGGACGTAAAAAGACCAACCGTCATACCCAGAGATATAATTCATATTGGCAGGATCTGTGACAATCAGGGCATCAAGGCCTTTTTGGGCCATCTGTTTCTTTGTTTTGTTCAACCGCTGCCTGTATTCAGTAATATCAAAATAGAGCATTTTTTAAATTCCAATTCCAGACAATATATTAAAAACTATATTCCTATCCACGTTGCCGCCGGAAAGGATACCGACAATATGGTTTCCCGGAAACTCAATCTCTGGTTTTAAAAGCCAGGCCAGGGTAACAGCAGCCGTTCCCATTTTGATAAACCCTTTGACTTTTTTAACACCATGTTCTTGCAGTATTGTTTTACCTTGGGCTACGACATCTTTTTTCCTTATCTAAAGGCTACATCTCTTAAGTAAAGCGCAATCTCCGGGAAAAAGATCATCGCTACGGCGACGCTTAAGAGAATGAATATGAATGGCGGTGTTCCTTTGACAACTTCAAAATACGGGCGTTTAAATATCGCAATAGCGGTAAAAATATCACAGCCAAATGGCGGTGTGGCAGAACCAATGGCACATTGGAGCGTAATAATCGTACCCACTAAAACAGGATCAAGTCCAACATCATGAACAACAGGTGCAAAAATAGGCACTAAGATCAAAATCACCACAATCGGATCAACAAACATACATCCGACAAAAAAGGCAATAGAGATAACAAAAAGTACGCCATATTGGCCCATCTCAGAAATGCCGATCATCCCCAAAAGCTGTTGGGGCACTTGCGCATAGGATAACACCCAGGCAAATGCAGCGCCGGCACCTACCAGGATAAAAACAACGGCTGTCACTAACCCTGTTGACTTGGCCGTTGCATAAAAGTCGCCAAGCTTCATTGTTTTAAAAATAAAGCCCTCCAGCACGATGGCATATGCCACGCTCACAGCTGCTGCTTCTGTGGGGCTGAAGATACCGCCGAAGATACCACCGATAATAATAACCGGGAATCCCAAAGGCCACATTGCTTGATACAGCGCCTTTCCCCGCTCGCTCCATGAGGCTTTCGGTTGGGTGGGGATCTTGTTTATATACGCATAGATAATGCTGTAGATTGAAAACAAAAGTAAGATCAACAACCCGGGACCGATTCCTGCGATAAAAAGTTCAGGTATAGAAGTTTTCGCGACAATTCCATAGATAATCATCCCAATACTGGGAGGAATCAGAAAAGCAATATCACTGGAGTTGATGATGAGTGCTAAAATAAAGGAGTCTTTGTATCCCCCTTCTTGCAGCTTGGGACGGAGAGGTGATCCAATCGCTACAACAGTAGCTTGGGTCGAACCGGAAACGGCACCAAACACGGCACACGCTCCAGCTGTACTCACAGCAAGCCCCCCTTTGATGTGCCTGACAAATGCCATCACTAGATCGATCAGTTTTCCAGCTGATTTGCCTTTGGTCATAATATCGGCTGAGAGGATAAACATTGGCACGGCAATGAGTGCTGCCGGACGAATCCCTGCCATCATCTGCTGAATCATAAACTGCATCTGTGACATATCCCCATCGTATAGCAGATACACCCCAAGCGTTGCCCCGGCAATCAGGGGGATCTTCATAGGAAACCCTAATAGCAGTAAAATAACCATCAGCAAAAATATAGTGGCAGCAAAATGCGAATTCATAAATTCAACAAAACTGAAACTGGTATCCAAGACCGCACTGGAACCTGTTTGCGCCACTATATTTCCCCGGTCATCTTTTACCACTGCCGTAATGGTGATGCTGCCGTCTGTAAAGGCACTAATGTCGACCACCTCAACGCTCCAGTTACCGATTTTATTGATCTTGGGGTTCTGCTCAATAATTGCACCCTTCTCATCGCTTAAGTTGATGCTGACCGTTTCCCATGGTTCCACCCCTTCTGCATAGCCGTATACAGAAAGGAGTTTTTTTTGGTCAATGACCGCCTCTTCAATCACAATCCTGACAGGATATGATGCCAGAAGAGGTGTGGTCAAAAGCCAACTGAAAACAAACAGCAGCAGTACAACTTTCTCCATTTGAAATCTCATCTTCACACCTCAAATCTCAATATCATTATCAGTGTCAGAATATCCATCTTTAACATTGGTTGAAAGATAGATATCGATCTGTGTTAGATTCTTAACCACCGTAAATGCGTACTGCAATCCTGTCACAACAAAACCAACGGGTACCCACAAATAGATATAAAAGACCGGCAGCCCCAAAGCCGGCAAAATCCGTCCACTCTGATACACCTCAAAAATATAGTAGTACGAATAATAAGAGAGAGAAAACATAAACACCGACGTCACCGATGCCATCACAATCATCAACACTTTGCGCGTCTTTGCGGGCATTGCATCATAAATAGCAGACATCCTGATATGTCGTCCATTGCGTGCTGCGTAACTCAGCCCTGCATACGTCACAACAACGATAAATATCATATTAAGCTCATCGGTGAAGGTAATCGCACTATTAAAAACAAACCGACTAATCACAGCGGCAATGGTATTAACAGTCATTGCTATCACCCCAACAGCCAGCATAACCCCTTCAAACCTACTTATTAGGGTATCAATAAAATCGAGCGTTTTTAATATTGGATTGATCCTAGTTTCTTCTACTTCATCCATCTTTTCTCCTGAATAGCAAAATAGATGGCGCATAAAAAGGTACAATCTATTTTGCTATTCTTTGTGTTTTTATGATTATTTAGCGTTTGCTTCCGCTTCTTTTAGATCAGCCATCATTTGATCCAAAACTTTTTTGTTTGAAGCGCTCTTTGATGCAAACGAAGCTTGTACAATCTTTGCAGCTTTTTTAAACGGTGCCCGCTCACTCTCAGTGAGTGTCACAATCTTATAGCCTGGGTTTGTTCTGACAATACGACCAACGCCATAAGCATCCAGCTTTTGAGCCTCAATTAGGATGATTTGGTGTGCCTGGGCAGCAGCAGCGCGAACAAGTTTTTTATCTCTTTCGCTAAGCTCGTCAAAAAACTTTTTGTTTGCTGATGCTGATGCATTGAAGTGTCCATGTCCGGTATATGTCAATACTTTTGTCAAGTTATCCAGATCATATGCTTCAATCCATACCGTTGGATTTTCCTGACCATCTACCATATTAGTCTTTAGTGCACCAATCAGATCGCCCCAGCTCATTGGAACAGGTGAAGCACCAAAGGCTTTATAGGTCTCAACCAAGATAGGCGATCCCGGCATAACACGCATCTTTTTGCCCTTTAAATCTTCTGGTGAGTGAAATGGAACAAAGGTTGTCACCGCCATCTCACCTTCCGGGAAGATAGAGAGTAACTCAAGTCCGTGTTGATTGAAAATTGCAGGAAGCATATTGGCAATCACTTTTGAGTTTTTGAAAAAATAATCAAGCTGCTTCGTATCTGTTGGCAGAACATAAGGCAGTGTAAACAGATCCATCTCAGGAATCGTACCACCCATGTAGCCGGTTGATTGTCCTAAAAACTGTAAGATCCCAGCGTTAGTTTGTTCCATCATATCGGTCTCTTCGCCAAGGCTTCCTACTGGATAGATTTTGATTTTATGCCTGGAATTTTCCTCAATATAACTCTTAAATGCCACAGCATAGATACCTTGGGGATCACTCAAACCCTCTCCCATTGCATATTTCCACTCCGCTGCATGCAAGCTCATACTTGTTGCTGCGATTAGCAGACATCCTGCAAGTAATACTTTAAACACTTTTAAACTCATAATTTTTTCCATTGTCCAACTCCTTTTGTCTTTGGGATCGAAAATTTTTGTTCAACTTATTTCATCTCCGATCCTTGGGGTTAATATATGGTTTTTGATTAGGCTGGTTTGTAATAAATATAGTTTCACCAGCTCACCTTACTTTTGTTTTAAAAATGACAATCGGTTTGCCTTTTCAAAAAAATGGAGTGTGCCCCGGACAAACATCTCCACACCCTTTGGAAGTGTTGTCTCATCGATATCGAATTTCGGATGGTGGTGGGATAGATTCGTCCCGATGGCCTCATTACCCGCGCCAAGGAAGATAAATACCCCCGGCACCTTCTCGCTGAATTCTGAAAAATCCTCACTGGCAATTGTCTGATTGTCGATGATCTCTTTTTCAGAAGGAAAAATTTCAATGGCGGTTTCCCTCGCCAGGGCGGTCATTTCTTTATGATTGATCAATGGTATATTTTCATGGGTGATATTGATGTCACACCTGCATCGGTGCGTGGCGCATACCTGCTCGGCAATACGGATAAATCGTTGTGTCGGCTTCTCTTTACTGTCCGGCCCGCCCGGGAAGAGAAAACGTATGGAACCTTCCAGTTCCACTTTATCCGGGATAATATTGCTTTTGGTGCCGCCTTTGATTTTTCCGAACATGATGACGATGGCTTTCAGGTTGCTGATCTCCCGTGTTTGGATGATCTGTGATGTCTGGATAAGATTTGCCGCAGCAATGATGGGATCAATAGCGTCTTCCGGCAACCCGGTATGGCCGCCTTTGCCGTGGATGGTGATTTTGAAAACATCCAGCCCACCCATAACCGGTCCCGGTGTGATAGCGATTTTTCCCGAATCAATCGGCGTCCAGACATGGATACCCATCACGGCATCAACTTTGGGATTTTCCAGGACTCCCTCTTCTATCATATGGATGGCGCCGGCGATTTCTTCGTTGGGTTGAAAGACAAATTTGATTTTACCATTTAGAGATGTTTTGTTTTCTTTAAGTACCCGGGCAGCCACCAGAAGCATGGCCATGTGGGCATCATGACCACAGGCATGCATGACCCCTTCATTTCTTGACTTATAATCCACCTCATTGATTTCCGTGATTGGCAGGGCATCCATATCGGCCCGCAGCATCAATACCGGGCCTGGTCTGCCGCTGTCAAGAATAGTGACCACACCTGTTTTAGCCATCCGTATTGTTTCATACCCAAGATTCTGAAGATAATTTTCAATCTTCTCAGCGGTCCTGAATTCCTGAAAACCCAGTTCAGGATACATGTGAAAATCACGCCGTAAATCAATGAGTTCCTGTTCGAGTTCAATGATCCTTTTTTGTATACTGTCTGGTTTTTGTATGCAAGTCATGGAGCACTCTCCCATTTTCATCTTTACTGAATAACAAATAATTTCCGTTCAAACGAGGCAAATGTCTTGGCACCTGTTTGTGTAACCCTGAAAGATTCAGAGCACTCAAAACCGAAATTATCCATCCACATGCCCAGAATCATGTGAAAAGTCATGTTGGGTTTTAAAATCGTTTTGTCGCCGGGGCGAAGACTTGCCGTATGCTCGCCCCAGTCCGGAGGATAGTTGAGCCCCATGGAGTATCCGATGCGGGATTCTTTTTCAAACCCCTTTTTGGCAATGTGTTCCCGCCAGATCCGTTCAACATCTTCACCTGTAAGCCCGGGTTTGATGCCATCCAGAGTCAGGTTCAGTCCTTCCACCGTGATATCAGCCAGGGTTTTAAGTTTTTCTGGAGGATTTTTCCCGATAAAGGCTGTTCGTGCTATAGGGCAATGGTAACGATGACGGCAACCTGCCAGTTCAAGATTTACGGCCTGGCCGCTTTCATAGGGATTATCCGTCCATGTCAGATGGGGGGCTGATGTTTTATCACCAGTGGGCATCATTGGGACGATGGAAGGATAGTCGCCGCCAAAATCCGGGGTACCGGTCACCTGGGCCTGGTAGACAGCTGCCACGGCATCACATTCCCGGGTGCCGGGGGCAATATTGGCAAGAGCGGTTGACATGACTTTTTCCGCAATTTTCCCGGCTTGTTTCATCAGATTAATTTCTGCATCTGACTTGATAATCCGTACCCAGCTGACCAGCAGGTTGCCATCCAAAAGCATGTCTTTGCCCAGACTTTTTTTCAGGGCTTGATCGCTTCTTGCGGTATAATAATAGGCATCGGTTTCAACCCCGACATTTTTTTTTGCCCATCCTTTTTCCTGTATAATGTCTGCCACAAAATTCATGGGATGTTTGATATCCGACTGGATATAATCTTCTGGATATCCGATCATGTTTTCCTGACGGATAAAAGCGGTGTGTCTGGCTCCGTTTACATCCATGTTCCTGCCAATCCAGAGGGGTTCTTCCTGGTCATCAATGACCAGTACAGCCTGGGGTACATAAAAAGACCAGCCGTCATATCCTGTCAGGTAATTCATATTGGCAGGGTCACACACCACAAGTAGTTCAATTCCCTTTTTTGCCATGGCCGATTTGGTTTTGGCGATACGCTCAAGAAATTCATTTCTGCTAAATATAGCCATTTATTCCTCCTCCTGTTCGTATATGATAAGCCGGGTCGGCAAACAGGCTTTCTGAATACCGGAACCGGTATGTCCATTAATTTTGTTTACATGCGTGTAATACCTTGTTCGATTTTTTTCAAAGCTTTTTCAAGATTCTCGGAGCTTGTGGCAAAGGAGATTCTCACAAAACCTTCGCCATTTTCTCCAAATATGGAACCCGGCACCATGGCAACTTTATGTTTTTTCACCATATATTTTGCAAAATCCCAGGACGACATCCCAAAGGAAGAGATGTTGGGAAAAGCATAAAAGGTTGATTCCGGTTTTATACAGGAAATACCTTTGATGCTGTTAAGGCCGTTGTAAACAAGCTCCCGCCTTTTGGCATACCTTTCAACCATCTGCCTTACACAATCCTGGGAACCTGAAATGGCTGCCAGAGCAGCACGTTGGGCAACGGCTGTTACACCTGACACCATATGTTCCATCAGCTTTTCCATTTCAGCGATGATGGCTTTGTTGGCCACCACATATCCGACTCTCCAGCCGGTCATGGCATAGGATTTGGAAAGGGTATAAATGGAAACAGTCAGATCTTTCATGCCTTCCAGAGAACCAATGGAAACGTGTTCATTCCCGTCAAACAGGATGTGCTCATAGGGTTCGTCAGAAATAACCATGATCTCATGTGCTTTGCATATTGCTGCAATCTGTTCCAGGATTTTTCTGTCGAACACTGCACCGGTTGGGTTTGACGGTGTGTTCAGAATAATGGCCTTGGTTTTGGGGGTGATGGCTTTTTTAACGTCTTCCGGGTCAATCTTGAACCTGTTTTCTTCTTTGACTGCAACCCTGACCGGCACACCGCCGAACAGACGGATCTGGGAATAATAATCATACCCGGGATCCACCACTATGACTTCATCTCCCTGGTTGACAAGATGAAGCATGACATTAAAGATTCCCTGCATGGCCCCCACACTGATAAAGACTTCAGAGTCCGGGTCTGCCTGCAATTTGTTTTCCGTCTCAACTTTTTTGGCCACAGCTTCTCTTAAATCCTGGAATCCTGCGGCCGGCGGATACCGGGTATACCCCTGGTCAAGGCCCCTTTTGGCGGCATCCCGTATATGGATCGGTGTGTCAAAATCCGGCTGCCCAATACCCAGGTTAATCACCCCGTCTATTTTATCTGCCAGGGCAAACATGATGCGGATACCAGACCACTCAACACCTGCATTTCGTTTGGCAAAAAATTTTTCAATATTCATGATATCTATCTTTACTATTTATGGAATTAGGGTTTTGTCATGACCAAATCTTTGGCACCTTTGGGTGAGGTTTTCATCTCAGGTGCATGTTTGTCCATGATTTCCAAGACAATTGAGGCAATTTTAACTTTTTCTTTAATAAAATTTTCATGCCACTCTTCTGCAACCCATGGCATGTAAATGTCTGCTTCAGATGTACCTGGTTCGAATTTGAAATAACAGGGTGAGGCTACTTTTGCAATTTCCGGAGCCTCATAGGCTCTGAAGCTGCCGCCAAAGGAAAGAGGCACGATGATGTATACATCCAGTGGAATATCAATTGCTTGCCGGATGGAAGATAAGATGGGTCGGGAAACATCGCAAACGGGATTCAGCGAATTGGCACCCATACTTTCAACGACTTTTGCACCGGCTGCGCTACCGCACCCGCCGAATACAGAAAACTTAAAAATGGTTTCAGCAGGAATCAAACCTTCTGCCCTCATTTTGTTAAGTAGAAACAACACCCCTTCGTCATAGACAAGAAACCCTCTGAATCCTAAGTCGATACTCCTCATGATGTCGGCAATATGATAAGAGACATTATCTGATCCCCGATGACGGGGGCCCTGAACCTGGCCTTCGGAAGTACAGGATTCCTTGGCACCGGCGTCCCATGCTTTTCGATGACCAACAGTCATAATGGTTTCAATATTCGCCTCTTTGGCCATTTGGGCCATATCTTTTAATTCATGGGCATCACAATATGTGGAACCTCCAACTGCTGCAATGGCCCGGTGAATAACGACATTCCTTTTGTCCGCCTCTTTGATCATGGCCACCATTGTGGAAGCCCGTTCAACACCTGCAATTTCGATTCTGAAATTTGCACCATCAGCAAATGCTTTGCCGGATGCTGCCAGTTCATATCCATCCCTTCCCGGGATTCCCTGTTTTTCCATAAAATTTCTGATTGTATTTAGTACATCACTCATGTGATTATCCTTTTTTTAAATTTGTTATAAGTTTGTCCAGTTCGCCATCAACCATTTTATAGGTATGTTCCGGCCCTGGAAATTTGCCTTCCTTTACATCGTCTCTGTAATCTGAAAAGGCTTTAATCGTTTTGTCTGCAAGGTTTTCATATTTTTTTACAAATTTCGGGGTAAATGCCTGAAAAACCCCTGCCACGTCAGAAGAGATCATCAACTGGCCATCAGCTTCAATGCCGGCTCCAATACTATATACCGGAATGCTCAATGTCTGTCTGATGATGCCGCATACTTCCGGGGGAACGGCTTCCACCAGTAAGGCAAAACCCCCTGCCTCCTGAATGGCTTTAGCATCTTCAATCAGCTCATAGGCCGCATCTGCTGTTCTGCCCTGGGTCTTGAACCCACCAAGTTGGCCGGAACTCTGGGGGGTCAGGCCGATATGACCCATGACCAGCATCCCGCCGTCCGTGATGGCCCGGATCTGAGGACAGACCCGTTTCCCGCCTTCCAGCTTGATGGCATCCACACCCGCTTCTTTATGGAATCGACCAGCATTCAATACTGCGTTTTCAATACTGACCTGGTAAGAAAGAAAGGGCATATCGCCAATGATAAATGTATTTTTTGCAGCTCTTCGAACTGCTTCTGAATGATAAATACATTGATCCATTGTGACCGGTACTGTGCTTTCATAACCATAAACACACATGCCTAAGGAGTCTCCAACCAGGATCATGTCCATGCCTGCTTTTTCTGCAAATGATGCATTCCAATAATCATAGGCAGTAATCCAAACTGCTTTCTCTCTGGCATCCTTCATTTTTTGAAGGTCCCACCTTGTTAATTTTTTTTTAACCATTTTGCCTCCAGCTATATTTTTTTGCCTTCAATTATCCAGAATGATAATATTTCAATTTGATTTATGTCACATATTACATGACCATTATTTATATAATGTGACATTCGAATAATAAAAAAACCCTCTGGGTTTTGTCAAGAGTTTTTTTAGTTTTTTTTGAAAAGGGGGCAGTCAGGCGAAAAAAGATCAGGGATTACCCAGTATAGTTGATAATTCGGAAGCCACCTGCATAATATCTATTTCCATTGCTTCAAGTATCCGGTGGGTCTGCCGCATGGAAGGCCCTGAAATGCTCAGGGCATAGGCTGGATAGGCATTGTGGTCAAAAATAGGGACAGCAATACAGCGAAGTCCCATGGCCATTTCTTCGTCATCAATAGCATATCCATCCCTTCGTATCTTGGACAGCTCAGACATAAATCGGTCTTTATCTGTAATTGTATTGGGCGCCAATAGTTTCAATTCAATATTTTCAAGGTAGTTTGTCAGCTCATGATCCGGGAGAAATGCCAGGATGGCTTTACCAAGACCGGTACAATAAGCTGGGGCTTTATCGCCCAGCGCAGAATCCATTCTCAACACCTCAAGGCTGTCAATCTTGTCGAGATGGATGATCTCGTGGTTCTTAAAAAAACCCAAGTTTATAGTTTCCTTATACTTCATGGAAAGCCTGTGCATATAAGGCCTTGCTATTCGACGGATTTCAAACCGGTTGGCCACTTTTGTTGCCAGTTTCATGATTTTAAGAGTAGGTTGATATTTATTGTTTCCATTTTTTTCAACATATCCAAGATCCTTTAATGTGGAAATGAACCGATGGCTTCCGGCTCGATTGGTATCCATCAGCCTGGCTGCCTCACTAACGCTCAACTCTCCATGTTGGACCAATAGTTCAAGAATTTTGATCCCCTTTTCAAGGGAGGCAATTGTATAATATTTATTTTCTGTCATCTCAAATCCTTTTTAGATGTTGTCATGTATTAAAATACGCACAGCCTGTATCCATGACAAAATATGAATGTTTCCTGTTTGATGTCAAGCTAAATTTTACAGGCACAGTGATTACATAGTAGCGTCATACAGATAGTAGGATTGAAATTTATTCCGATGGTTTTAATTTTTTGGAGTTTTACTTGACCCCATTCATCATGAACAGATATAGTTTTTTGCACAATGGGATCTATTAAAAATAAACTGCTGATTTTGGCCAGGAATTCGGATTCTTATGCCCGGATTCTTCGGGATGCTGATATAGAAAGACTTGAAGTACATGCCGTTGACACTCCGGACGAGGCAGAGATGTACTGTGAAGAGGTGAACATTGTCCTGGATGAGGCCACCCTTTTGAATGCCGTCCGCAATGGGCAGATCGCCGGAGCTGTGCTGGATGTGTTCAAGACAGAACCATTGCCCCCTGACCACCCTTTCTGGAAAACCAAGGGGATTCTCATTACGGCCCATACGGCTGCAATAGGCTTTCCTGTAGATATCGCTCCTGTTTTCATAGAAAATTTTCAACGGTTTCAATCAGGTATCCCTCTGAAATATTGTGTGGATTTCAAAAAAGGATATTAGAGGAAAATAGTTCAGTATTAGAAAATACGTGACTGATCAAATCGATCTTGACACCCACAAGTATTATAAATGCGTGTTACATATCACCTTTATTTTGAAGAGAAAACCATTCAATCAGTTTACCTGCTATGGTTTGCTTTCCCGGAATAGCAGGAAGATTATCCGCTTCAAACCAGTGCGCCTCAACTATTTCTTCAGTATTTATTGATATTTTTCCTTTTTCATATTCAGCAATAAATCCTATCATAAGGCTGTCCGGAAAAGGCCAGGATTGGCTTCCAAAATATTGAATATTGTTGACTGTAATGTGAACTTCCTCAAGAATTTCGCGCTTTACACACTCTTCCAGTGTCTCTCCCGGTTCCACAAAGCCTGCTAAAACACTGAACATTTGTTTATTTGGAAAATTTATTCCCCTTGCAAGAAGGATTTGTTTGTCCTTTATTACGGCAGTAATGATTGCAGGCGAAATCCTTGGGTACTGGGTTAAATTACATTTCAAGCACTCTCTTGCATGTTCATTTTCTTTTTTTCGTGTTCTGGTTCCGCATTTCCCGCAAAATTTAAAATTAATATTCCAGTCATGAATCTGTCGGGCATAACCTGCGATGCTCCATAAAGTGGGATCAATTTGTCCATATAACGATCTTAAATTAATTAATTTGCACTTGTCCGGCAGATTATCTGGGGTGATTCCTGCACAATAACAGGGAATGCTTTTATAAGTTCCAAAAAAGTAAATTGCATTTAAATTCAGTTGTGCAATAGTTTTTTTTTCAATACATGGAATTGATACAACTTCTCTTGATGTTTCCTTAACAAGAATGCAGTTATTGGAAAAAATATAAAAATAGGCTTTTGTCAAAAATATTGTCTGTTCTAATGCTGTTTTAATAAAATCCATTAAAAGTTCCGCATTTTAAATGCCAGGACCTCAGGGGGGTAATGATCCCTCTTTGACAACAGCATCTATGGTTTGTTCCATTTATTTCATATCTTTGATAGTCTATTACTATAAACTGGGTATCCTGTTTACTCAACCAGGCACAACGTGTAGTATGTGGTCATGGAA
>CAYWGN010000019.1:14351-35949 GCA_964457495.1 uncultured Desulfobacula sp. | reverse complement strand
AAACAGTTGCCAATTATTTTTCAAAACACCCTGGTGTTCCTCAAACAATTCGCATTCGTGGGGGAAAAATAGTCAAAGTTACCATAGGGAGCTTCAGGGTGCATGTTTGTAGCCATGCTAAAAAACTTTTTTTAATAGCACTTAAATATGAAGGTGAAGACCAATATCGTTTTATTATTGCTTCTGAGCTAAGCTGGAGAACTATTGATCTTGTAGAAGCATATTCACAACGGTGGCTCGTAGAGGTTT
Organism: uncultured Desulfobacula sp.; assembly: GCA_964457495.1. Lineage (GTDB taxonomy): Bacteria > Desulfobacterota > Desulfobacteria > Desulfobacterales > Desulfobacteraceae > Desulfobacula. The sequence continues at coordinate 35,700 of CAYWGN010000019.1, read as the reverse complement.
TTATTCAGGACTGGAAAGCCAATGAAGGATGGGCAACACTGACCAAGCTGCAAGGTGAAAAGGGATCTCGCAGAGGCCTGATTCTGAGCCTGCTGGTTGATCATTGTCTCTTTTTTCATCCGGACCAAATAGCCCGGTTTAAAAACAAACTTCCCGCATTTACTGTTGGTTGCCTGCGACGACAGACCAATGTTGAAAGTCTATTTTTGTTTATTACCGATATCCTTAATTCACATGATCCATATGAAGATAGAGATTATAAATTTACAATAATGAAACAGAATTTGCTTGAATTCAAAAGTTCAAAAAAACACATGGCCACAAAAGACATAAGTAATTTTAAGGCTACAAAATCGCTGAAGTACAAAAAGGCCGCTTAAAAAACTTGATCATCGAGTGATAGGTCTTGAAAGGTAAAGCCCTGGATTCCAGACTGAGTTGTTCTTCATAACTAATATGGTCTTGCCAGATTAGCTTGGGAATAATTTTTCTATCAATTCCTTTCACATTAACAACACAAGGAAAATTCTGTATCATAAAAGGTGATCGTTCAGGTAACACCGCAATTTCGGGGATGACTTCAAACCAATCTTTAATTTTTAAATCATGCACCTGAACAACAATCTGGTTTGGCTTAATGTGCCCGTGACGAATTGCCATGGATGCATTGTCCATGGCCATGAGAAGTTCAAAGATTTCGAGGTCTTTGAGGCTGTTATCCGTGGCAGGCAACAAAGCGCCCAAAATACAGGCCTTATTTAGAATAAGGGGTTTTCTCCCCTTCCAGTAGCTCCCCAGAGCAGTGAGCGTTTTACCTGCCCCCGCCATCTGCTCTTTAAAACTTTCGGCAGAGATTTTTTGCACCGGGAAGAGATGTTCGATGAGCGCGGGGCGGTCTTTCCATTCAAAGGGTTTAAGCATGGGGGGTTCCTTGCATGTTTTGTTTTCCCTTGTCGGTCAGGCGGTATTTCTGCAGACGACTTTGAGGCTTGTCCGGAATCGTCCGCTCGATCATTTTCTGGTCAAGTGCCGGTTGAAGATAGAGTTTTTCAAAATTGTCTCTCCCTTTTAGCCCCAAAGCATTCATCATCTCTTTTTTTGTCATTTCCAGACGGCACTTTTTCAACAATAATAAAACTTGCCCTGTGACTTGCCCTGTGACTTGCCCTGTGACTTGCCCTGTGACTTGCCCTGTGACTTCCATGGTGTCTTGTATGGCAGCTTGCTCATAGGCTTGCTCGGTAAGGGGAACAATCACCCTGAAAATATCCTCTTCAAGCATCTCAGGCCGCGCTCTGGAAAAAACAGCGGTATATTTAAACAGATTCCGTACACCCGAGCCCAGTTCATCGGCCAGCCCCATCTCTTTAAAAATTCGGGCAATGACTGGATTTTTCGGACAGGGGGTAAAGTTGTCCGGGTCAATGAAGCCATGACTGATGGCCCGGTTTCCGTTCTCGGCAAGAATCCTGCTTTTTTCAATGATAATCTTTGCTGGAAATGCCTTTACATATTCACGGTGAATCAGAATATTGGAAGCAATCTCCCGCATAATTTTATCCCTCACACTGATGCGTTGGGTGCCCTCCAGATAAAAGGGATCGGAAAGATGTTTCTGTCCAAAGGCGATAATCCGGTCATAGCTTTCGATCAGGTTGGTCCGCACATCATCCCGGTCATCATAACGGTCAAGATTATCCCGGCGCAAAATCAGGTCAGTTTTGTGGTGGGGTATAACCGACAGAATCGTTTCATCCTTGCCGAATAATAAAATACCGGCAAGACTAAAGCCCTCTTTGCCGGTTTGATAATCTTTTAGAAAAACTTTGGCGCTTCGCAAAAGAGCCATGTCGTCCATATCCTTCCATGGATGATTCGTCTTTTGAAAATTTGCCTGACGTCGCGCCATCTCAATCAAATCCGGCCTCAGGTCAGTCATCTCGCAATACGGGTAAACCTTGCTCTCCGTATAAGTGGTTTGTTTATTGATGTATAGATCGGAGATCATAGCGCTTTTCCCGGTAATATCCAAATCGGCGTCATGGTTCCGATCAAAGACTTTCCCATTGCAGGTATGAACCTGGGAACTCTGCGGTACAAAAATATACACAATCTGCTTACCTTCTATGTTTACCTGCTCCATGGAAAGATAAACAGAAGGCATAATCTTCTGGGGATTATTAACAGCCGTAACAAAATCCTTTTTTATCTGGTCAATGGCTCCAGGATCAACGCCCGTGACACTGCAGTTATCATCAACCCCGAGTAAAATCTCTCCGCCGTATCGGTTTAAAAATGCGCATACGGTTTCATATACATCTCTGTTCAGCGCCTTTCTGCAGGTCTTGAACTCCACCCGCAGGCCTTCACCCTCTTTTATCAGAGCCTGTAACCTGCGTTCCAGCATGGCTAAGCATCTCCTTTCATAAAATCAAAAAGACTCATATTCTCCTGTAGTTCGCGTTTTCTCAACCTGGGTTTGATCTTTGTCCTCACCTTGATGCTTCCACCATCAGAGAGGGCGCAGTAGAGGGCCTTTCGCCAGCCGCGATCTTTTTGATCGGCCAGGCCGGCCTCGGAGGATGTTTTCGAGAAGAGCCACCAGCGTTCTTCGGGACGAAGGGCCAGCCACTTCTGACAGATGACTGCGCATTCCTCCTGTGTCGCATGCTCCGCGGCCCAGGCTAAAACACATAGTTCCCGGCCCAGGAATCTGTCCAGCTTCACCTTGCCGATACTCCAGGTGCCAGTGCTCTGCTTTTTTGCCTTTAATCGGTCATTAAAATCCCTGCGGGCATCATCCCTGATTTTTGTCCATAATTCCCGCGCCAGAATCACCCGCTTTTCCGTGGTTTCCCGCCTTGTTTCATCTCCGTCGAAGCCATAATCTTCATAGATGCTTACCGCCACCTTCGGTTCTGCTGAAATATCCACATAAAAATGGTGTGCCCCAAAATTTTTGGAAGCGCCGAAATCAATGGTGTTGCTCATTCCTGAATCACCTCGCCAATTTTAAGCTCGATACCAAGGGCTTTGGCAAACTGTTCCAGATCAAAACCTGTGGGTGTATACGCTTTTTTAAAGGACAGAATGACCGGTGCATCCGGAGTGAGGAGTGCCTGCAAGTTTGCCAGTTCCTTTTCTAAAAATTCTGCCTGTATCCGCATTTCACCCAGGGAGAGATGGATAACTTTGGGCGAGGAGCCTATCTGAAGCGTCACCTGCTCAAAGGTTATTCCCTTTTCTTTTGCCAATTTCAGTCCTTCGTAGGTCTTTGCTGAGCTGTCCAGCCGCTTGGGCGTGGGGCTGAATATCTGGGCGGGCTTATCTTTTTTGATTTCGATTTCCTGCCTGCCCTTTGCGGGAAAATCAAAGGTCCGTTTTGCTTCGATACCATCGCACTCGGCAAACACATAGACTGATTGAGCGCTTTCGTGCAAAGCCAGAGACTGTGAATAATCCATGCCATTCCTGGCCTCTGAACCATCCAGGGTATAACGTATCGTCCCGCGGGGAGCGACCAGGATCTCAAGTTTGCGGGTATTTTCATCGAACCTGTTGCGAATAGTCAGATGGTTGGTCCAGGTGGCAGGAGCCCCTGTCTGATTTTTGCCGGAAGGATCAACTGCAAGAAACTGTACTCGCAGGGCCTTTGTGGACAGAATATTTTCGGACATGACCGGACTACTGGTGCTCACGGCACCGTCCTCCTGATAATGGATGCGGGGCGCATTGCCGGAATTGACAGCATCAATCTTCAGTCTGACTGCCCCTGTGTCATCAGGAGAACTTTCTTCATTGAACACCACCTGTGTTGTCTTGGGCCTGGGCTTTTTGGTTATGTATCCATTGCCCAGGTCTTCCCACACTCCCCGCTGGCAGGCTTCCTGGATAAGGAGGTCAAACCCCCCTTTTAGTGGGAGCCATGGCATTTGTGTTTTCTGCCGCAGCTTATCCACCAGATCGGTTTTGCGGGCATCATCGCTGCTGCCGAACAAAAGCTGTTCACCGCGGGCTCGCAGCGTATCGAAGTTGTCCGAGACCTGTGTGTAGAGTTTTATGGGATCGGCTGTCAGGGTTTTGATAACCTGCTTTTCCCCGTTATAGGATTCATTTGACGGATAGGTGCTGTCGAGCGCCTTGGCGCGGAGAATATCTTCATTCTGCTGTGCGCCTGGAAACAGCAGTTTATCAAAGACATTCAAGACAGTAGACTGGAAGTCTTGTGCGTACTGGGCTTTTCTCTCATCAAGTTCTTTACGCTGAGAATGGGTGGCAGGCAGTTCATTATCGGCTCTGGTTACAGCATAGACATGCCGGGCCGCCTTTTCTAAGTTGGCCATCAGGGACTTCTCACCCGTTAATACCAGAAGGTTGTTTCTATTGGTGAGGTTGGTGTAAAATTGCTTTATAACTTCCGGCGGAACCTTGCCATCCGGGCTGATAATGAGCATGGTCCGAGATGTTTTGAGAGCGGCGGCAGCCTCATCCATTTCAGGAAGCGGCAGAATTTTTTCATAGGCTTCTTTTGTGGTTGGTGCGTACATCTCTACAAGACGATGCCGTATCAGTTCGTCAATTTTGGGTGGCGGGGCCTTTTCTGCATAACCCTGGAGTTTTTTTGTCAGATTTTCCTGATGATCGAAGTAGCATCTTCCTTCCTGGGTCTGGTGCAGGTACCAGGCAGTTTTATCCAGTGCGAGGAAAGCTTTTTTGAATTCGCTGGCCTGGTTGTTTGGATCTATCAGACACTCCAGCATTTCACTTTCCAAAAGTCCTTTTACCGAATTAATTGCTGTGGAAAGACTTGCAGTTAAAAGAAGTGTGCCGACCTGTTTCGCATACTGGTTACCATTGGCAATGTCGATAATCTGGGCATGGGCGCTCTGGGTCGAATCCCAAAGGTCTTTTGAGATTACATCACGCATTTCCGAAATATCGGCCAATTTTTCTCGAACTTCATGTATTGAGAGGTCGAAATGCTGGGCGCCGATCAGATATATATCATCATTGCTCTGCCACACCGACTTTAAAAGACGGGAAACCAGTTCCATGAGGCCTCGGGTCTGCCTAAATTTTTCGTTTTCCTTGAAAAGCGCAACAATGCTTTTGAAACTCGGGTGGAAGGGATAGGTCATTTCGATTTCATTGGCAAGTGACTCAGCGCTTCTATCCACTGATTTTGCTTTTGCCGCCTCAGCCAACCGATTTGCATAAACAGACGCAATATCAGCAATTTCATGTTTCTCAGCCAGAGAAACAAATAACCTTTTTCGAATTATCTCATAAATCTCATTTGATTCAAGATTTACGGGGGTGATACTTATCTCCGCCCGTCCCAGTTCCTGGGTAGCATCATCAAGGGCCTTCTGAATCAATTTACCGCCGGTGTCATAAGCCGCTTCAAGATCAGATACGACAATACACACATTCTTTTTTTTGGAAGCAGCCGTGAGCATATTGGAAAACGCTCTGGTGATGACATCAGCAATCGTTCCCTGCCCCAAAACCTGCGTGCTGTAATAATGAAAATACGGGGGCATTTCATCGAGCAGAATCAGAACCGGTTCATCTCCCTCAAACAGTTTCAGCCAGGCGCCTTCATCCGGGGCTTTCGCGCCCGATTCCCAATACTCTTTGAATAGTGGTCCCTTCCCTAACTGCCGGGCAATTTCCCCCCATAAATAAATATGAGGATTGTTACGCCCATTGAAAGCAGCAGTTTTTGCGGTGGAAAACCCATCTTGATGAGGTATTTTACCAATTTTCTGATTCCTTAGCGTTGCATCTTTTGCAAGGAGACCGAACCCAACCATCAAGTGGGTTTTACCACCACCCATAGCCTGTTTAAGATGAAAAATAGTATCGTTTGATTTACCGGCAAGACGCGCCATTCCCCTTTTAAGCAAGATTCTCATACCTTCGGTGATGAAAGTCTTCCCAAAATATTCACTCCCGTCTGTATCGTTTATAATCTGGTCCAATTGCTCAATCTGGTCGCCGACATTGATTTCCAGAGCGTTAGGCTGAAGCTTACAGGCATTGCGAATTGTTTTCATAGTCACATCCTCTTGCTTGTCTATCAATTGCTTCTTCTATTGCATCCACCACTGATGATTGGAGCCCTATATGGTGCAGTTTACTTTATCATTTTTCTTACTTTTTTATTCTTCTTACCCGTGCAAGAATCCATTGAATCAAATAATTACACGGATCTACACATCTTCTAAATTTTAATGATATCTGACCAGATAAATAAAACACCTGAATCAAGGATTCTTATCAAATATTTTCTACGTCTGTAAAGGTATTTCAAATAAATCAACTTAAGAAAATATAGTTGATTCAGGTAGGAACCTCAGGGATGGTCTTTATATCAAAATTTAATACACATACTTCAGATTTCTCGCATGGCTTAAACTCAACATAACTTGCAACAAATCATGACAAAAATTTTCAATGAAAAAAGTTTCGATTAGCATCGGTATCCTAAAGTTTTTATGGTGTGGACTATGTCTTATCTATTTATGTAGCGACTCAACCCAGGGCTTTAAGGCGAGCACTATTGGCAATAGTGATAGTTTTAAAGAGTTTCTGAATCCTCTACATATGGAGTTATTTTTTTATATTGGAAAATTTATTTTCTCTGATTTTAGCCATTAGTCCGACCTTTTTAAATAATTCCAGCCTGAAAAAATTAAACTTTTAGATCCGATTTCCAATGATCAGGGTTCTTTTCTCTTGCGCTGAATTCATTTAGCTCAAGCGTTGCCGGAAGAGGAAGGTAATGTCGGTTAATAAAATCAGGTCATTCAGCTGAAACCTGTCTTTTTTGTTGCAGGCAAAGGTTAAATGTTTTAAAAAAAATATGATCAGAAAACTGGGTCATCATCAACGGGTTTTTCCTTGAACTCCTTAAATTTGAAAGGATTTTACCCTTTGCAAAAGAATTTAACATAGATATTGTGGGGTTCTTATTGTATCCTGGCAGTCGGGTGCCAAAAGATGAGATTAAAAAAATAATGATAAGGAAAAATGATGGATTTCAGAAAAGAACAATTATTGGAAATGCTGGTGCAAATCGCACCCAATCGCTATGTTCAAGCGCTGTTGATTATTCTTTTGTTTCTTTTCGTGGCAAAAGTTCTGGATGTGATTTTCACCCGCGTAATTAAAGGATGGATAGAAAAGACAAAGATTAAACTGGATGACCAGTTAATAGACATTTTTCACAAGCCCGTTTTTCTGAGCATCATCCTTTTTGGCCTTGCCATGGCCACTGAAAGATTGGCGTTTAATGATACCCTTTCCTTTATAACCCTGGGTGGCCTGAAAACCGTGGCTGTATTTTTCTGGACATTTGCTGCAGCAAGATTTCTTAGGCTTTTACTCAACCTTGTGAGCCGCGATGAAAGCCGGTTTAAACTGGTACAGACCCGCACCCTGCCATTGTTCAGTAATTTCTTGGTTCTCCTGGTAACAGGCCTGTCAATTTATGTTCTTTTCCTGGTCTGGGATATTGATCTTACAGCCTGGGTAGCTTCTGCCGGTATCCTGGGTCTTGCCATCTCCTTTGCGGCAAAAGACACGCTTGCCAATTTGTTTTCAGGTGTTTTTATAATGGCGGATTCACCTTACAAACTTGGAGATTTTATTGTCCTTGATTCAGGTGAGCGGGGTGCAGTGACGAATATCGGTATTCGCAGCACACGCCTTTTGACCCGGGACGATGTGGAAATCACAGTGCCCAATTCAATCATGGGGAATACCAAAATTATCAATGAAGCCGGTGGCAGGCATGAAAAATTCCGCATTCGTGTCAAGGTGGGGGTTGCTTATGGATCAGACATTGATAAAGTTCACAAAGTGTTGCTTGAAGTGGCAACAAATATTTCAGATGTCTGCAAAAACCCTGAGCCGCGAGTGCGGTTTCGTTCCTTTGGTGAGTCAAGTCTTGACCATGAATTATTAGGCTGGGTGACAAAACCCGTGTTGCGTGGTAAGATTTTGCATCAGCTGAATACGGCTGTTTATAAGCGATTCCTGGAAGAAGGTATCCAAATACCCTTTCCCCAGCGGGATGTGCATGTCCGTTCAGCACAAGTGGAAAATGCAAATATTGAATCTTATGAAGTAGAGAAATGAATATCAGGAAGGCCATATGAAAATCTTAAAGAAATTATTGATTATTATTCCCATTGTTTGCGGTATTATTTTTTTTGTTGTGATGAAAGCAAATAAAAAACTGCCGGCCCGTCTTGATAACAAAGAGCGGGTTTACACTGTCCGGGTGATCCCTTTGGAAAAGATGCAGGTTGTGCCACGGGTTACAACCTATGGGTATGTTGAGGCAGACCGAACCTGGAAGGCGATTTCCGAGGTCAGCGGAAAAATTGTCAATGTTAATGATAACCTGAAAAAAGGACATTTTATCAAAAAAGACGAGGTTCTGTTTAAAATTGATACCACCTCTTACGGCCTGGCTGAAACCCGTGGAGTGGCCGAACTGATGAATGTGGATGCCAGGCTCAGGGAGCTTGAACAATCCCGGAAAAATACAGAGCGCCTTTTGGCCATAGAAAAAAAATCCCTTGCCAGTGCGGGTCAGGAACTGAAAAGGAAACGCGAATTATTTGCAAACGAGTATATTTCCGCTTCTGATCTTGAAAAAGAAGAAAGAACGTTTTTGACCCACCAGACCACCATGAATAATCTGCAGAATGCCCTGGATTTGATTCCCTCCCAGAAAAAAGCGCTGCTGGCCCAGAAAAAATCAGGAGAATCCACTGTGACGGAGCGCAGGCTGGATGTTGCCAGGACTGAAATCCGGGCACCCTTTGACTGCCGCTTGTCCGTCGTGAATGTTGAACTTTACCAGTTTGCAGCTGCCGGAACCATTCTGCTTGAAGCTGAAAGCATTGACAAAGCGGAAATTCCAGTATCGCTTTCGCCGAAAAGTTTTTTTACGCTTCTGCCCAGAGAATACAGGAGCGGTGTGGGGCCTTTGCCGGATATGGAAACCATACGGCGGTCATTTGGTATTATCGCCAAGGTCAGGCTTCCCATGGATATTGAGTTTCCCATTGAGTGGGATGGCACCTTTTCCAGGATCAGTGAATCCATGGATACCAAGACGGGTGCCCTTACTCTCTATATCACGGTGGACAAGCCCTATGAAAATATGATTCCTGGCAAAAGGCCGCCTTTGATCACCAATATGTATGTGGAGGTGGAATTGAAAGGCAAACCTTTACCAGACCGGTTTGTGCTGCCCAGAAGTGCTGTCCATGACAAAAATGTCTATATCAGCACCCCTGAAAACCGTCTTGAAATAAGACCCGTGGAGGTTGAGTTTAATATGGCAGATATGGTGGTGGTGTCCGCTGGTCTTAAAGAGGGGGAAACTCTTGTGCTGGCAGATCTGATGCCGGCTGTTCAGGGGATGCTGTTGAAACCGGTTCAGGCCGGGGATGTTCAAGAACGATTGAAGCAACAGGCCCTTGGGGAGGCAGACAGTCAATGAACGCATTTAAACAGGTCATTTCCTATATGGCTGCCCACCCAACGGCAGCCAATCTCATGATGCTGCTTTTTCTCGCCCTGGGTGCCATTTCAGTGACGGATCTGAAACGGGAAACCTTTCCGGATTTTTCAGTCAATGCCATTGAAATATCCGTGGCCTATCCCGGCGCCACGGCTGATGATGTGGAATCCTCGGTTTGCCGGCGCATTGAAGATGCCATTGACAGCGTCAGCAATATTGCCGAGGTAAAGAGCACGGCCATGGAAAACAGGGCATCTGTTGTGGTGGAAATGGTTGAAGGCAATGATATTATCGAATTTTTTAATGATATCAAGACCGAAGTTGAGGCGATTAATGATTTTCCCGGGCAAGTGGAAGATGTGATCGTCAAACGGGTCAACAGGACAGATCCGGTTGTTTCTGTTGCAGTCACAGGGCCCATGAGTCCTTTGCACCTGAAGGTTTATTGTGACGATTTGAAAGATCGCTTAAAGCGGCTTGATAAGATTTCCCAGGTGGAAATCATCGGGTTTTCCGGCCATGAATTTTTAATTGAAATTCCGTTCTACAATATGATGCGGCTGGGCCTTTCCATATCGGATATTGAAGGGGCCGTGGCATCCCAGAACCTGGATCTGCCGGCAGGGAGTCTGGAGACAAGGGAGTCTGATATCCTGATCCGGTTTTCTGAAGAAAGAAAAACCCTTGATGAACTTGCAAATCTCATTGTGGTCTCTTCAGGGACGGGCGCTGAAATCCGTCTGGGGGATATTGCCGGGATTTCTGACCGGTTCATGGATGATGAAGATAAACTTCTGTTTGATGGAAAAAGGGCAGGGCTTCTCCAGATTACCAAAACCAAGTCAGAAGATGCCTTGAGAATTATGGATGTGGTTACGGCATTTTTAGCGGAAGAGCAGGCCCGCGCACCTTCCGGTGTTTCTTTTTCCATTACCCAGAATGTGTCTAAAATTGTCAGGGACCGGTTGCTGATGCTGATCAAAAATGCCGTGCAGGGGTTGATCCTTGTATTTCTGGCCATGCTGCTTTTTTTCCCTTTTGGCTTTTCCTTCTGGGTGGCCATGGGTCTGCCTGTTTCTTTTTTCCTGACCTTTTTCTTTATGAAACATATGGGGCTTTCCATTAACATGCTATCCATGGTGGGTCTTTTAATCGGGCTTGGTCTTCTCATGGATGATGCCATTGTGATTGCCGAAAATATTGCAGCCCACCTTGAAAGGGGCAAAAAATCCTTTGACGCGGTTGTGGATGGTATTTCTGAAGTGGCAGCAGGTGTTTTTTCTTCCTTTTTAACCACCGTGTTTATTTTCGGGGCCCTGGGGTTGAGCATGGCAGGGGATATCGGAAAGGTGCTCTACGTCATCCCCGTTATCCTTATCCTGACCCTTTCTGTAAGTATTGTGGAAGCCTTTTTGATTCTTCCCCATCATTTGTCCCATTCCCTTTCAAACCATGCGGGCGAAGGACAGAAAAATCAGAAAAACCGATTCCGGCAGAAAATGGAAATGGGTCTTGAATGGATACGGGAAAAGGTTCTGGGCAGAATTGTGGATAGGGTAGTGGATTTCAGGTATCTGTTTATCGGTTTTGTCATCTTTGCCTTTATTGCCTCCATCTCCATGATAGTGGGTGGTCGTTTAAAAATTCGGGCCTTTCCGGATATTGAAGGGGATGTGCTCCAGGCAAGGATTCTTTTCCCCCAGGGAACCCCCCTGGAAAGAACAGAAACCTATGTGGACCAGATGGTGTCGGCAGTTCAAAAAATGAATCAACAGCTTTCCTTGTCCCAGCCCGGGGGTGCCGATGTGGTGAAGCATATCAGCGTATTGTACAACATCAATGCAGATGCAGGGGAAAAGGGCAGTCATGTGGCAACTATTTTTCTGGACCTGTTAAATGCGGAAAACAGAACCGGCACCATGGATGATATTATCAGCAAGTGGCGAACCCTTGCAGGGGACATCCCGGATGCCATTGCCATTGCCTTTAAGGAACCTGCCATCGGGCCTGGCGGGCTGCCCATAGAAATCCGCCTCAAGGGAAAGGATCTTTCTGAATTAAAGCTGGCATCCACACAGCTGATCAACTGGTTTTATTCCTATGAAGGCGTGTCAGATCTTTATGATGATCTTCGACCGGGTAAACCTGAAATCCAGGTAAAACTTAAAGACGGGGCAAAGATCAGGGGGTTTGATGCAAGAAGTGTTTCAAAACAGCTGAGAGCGGCCTTTTACGGTGCCACTGCCAGTGAGATTATTGTGAGGGATGAATCCTATGAGGTCAATCTGCGGATGGCAGGCTCTGACAAAAACAGCATGGCTGATCTTGAAAATTTCTATCTCATAAACAGCCATGGAGATCGTGTTCCTTTGAACACAGTGGCTTCCATCACCCACAGCCGGGGTTATGCCGGGATCAGGCGGGTGGATGCCGATCGGACGGTCACTGTGACCGGGGATGTGGATACCCGGGTGGCAAATGCAGCAGATATCATCGCAGATACAAAGAAACGGTTTCTGCCGGAATTAAACAAACAATTTCCCAACATCGCCATCGGCCTTGAGGGTCAGGAAAAGGAGATGAAGGCCTCCATGGGCGGTATGATAAAGGCCTTTGCCATTGGTATCTTTGGCATATTCTGTCTGTTAAGCTTTCAGTTCAGGTCCTATCAGGAACCCCTGGTGGTCATGGTTACGATTCCGTTTGCCTTTATCGGGGTTGTCTGGGGTCACATTTTTATGGGACTTGATCTCTGTATGCCCAGTATCCTTGGCTTTGTATCTCTTGCCGGCATTGTGGTGAACGATTCCATTCTTCTGATCAGTTTTATCAAACTCAATACAGCTCAGGGTAAATCTGCAAAAGAGGCAGGGAAAATGGCTTCAAGGGAAAGATTCAGGGCTGTGATGCTGACCTCGATAACCACTATTGCCGGGCTTATGCCCCTTCTTTCGGAAAAATCCATGCAGGCCCAGGTCCTGATACCCCTTGCCTGTTCCATTGTGTTCGGGCTATTGATGTCCACCATACTGGTGCTGCTGGTGGTCCCCTGCCTTTACGCCATATTGGCGGATTTTAATCTGGTGAGGATTGACACGGACAGTTCCAGTTAAAGCTCTTATGACATTATGCCTGGAAAGAGGGTATGTTTTTTTGAACTTTATTTTGTCAATTAATAATAGAAAATCGTCAGCTAAAAATCGTCAGGCAGGCGCCCGTCAGTGCCAGAAGGATGGCAATGCTTTTGTTCATGGTGATTTTTTCTTTCAGAAAAATTGCGGCCAGGATAAAGATGAAAATCGAAGACATCTGGTTCAGAATAGCTGCCCGGGATGCAGTTGTATATTTCATGCCTGCAACCCAGCACAGCAGTGCCAGATAATTTCCTATAACAGAGGCGGGAAGGGCAGTTAGCCAGGCCTTTGAAAATTTGAGTTCCCTGAAGTATTGTTTACGTCTGGGGTGGAATAATATAAGGGCAAACAAGGATACACTGGCAGACGCTACCCTGACAAGGGTTGCCCAGAAGATATCGGTTCGTTCCAGCAAGTCTTTGATCATAACAATACCGCAAGCCAGAAAGATCATGGAAAGACAGCCGATAAAAATGCCGGACAAGGGAATTTTGCTCTCCAGTGTTTCACCCAGGATCTTTTTTTTCATGGAGCCGACAACAACAGCTGTGAGGACCAGGATGCCGCCCATAATGTCACCAATACTCAAGTTTTCATTCAACATGATAAACGAAAAAAAGATCACACTGGGAAGATACAGGCATTCCACAATGGCAACAAGGCCTGCACCAAGCCTGTTTAAGGCCATGAAAAAGAAAAGATCTGCCAGGGTAATCCCGATAAAGCCTGATACTGCCAAAAGTAGCCAGTCATTGATGGGTTTGTCCGGGAAAAAAGGGATGTTCAGCATCACCATGGTCAGGGAAACCAGGATTAATGCCACAAGGCTTTTATAGATATTCAGGGAAACAGGAGAAAAGACGTCTCCGCTCTTTTTGAACAGGATCACGGCGCTGGCCCATAAAAAGGCCGAAGTCAGTGCAAATATCGAACCCAGCATAGTTTTTTTACCTTAAATGGTATTAAGAAGCCTTCCTTTTAGATGGGGCAGCCTTTTTTGTTTATCTCGAAGTTCAAAATTGACAATGGTCTGTTGGTTTTCTATGTCTTGTTGGCATTCATACCCCAATGTCGTTGTCGTCGGCATGAAAATAGGCAGTTTAAAATAGGCTTCAACTATAGCTGAATCATGGATACCAAATTCCTTTTCAAGGCTTGCAATAACCCTTGCAAGGCTCCACATGCCATGGGCAATGGCTCTTTTAAATCCAAAAAACTTTGCTAAAACAGTGTAAAGGTGGTGAGGGTTATAATCACCGGATACTCTTGCATACTTCCGTCCCATACAGGCCGGTACAAGGATGGTTTCTTTCTCTTCCAGGAATATGTCATCTTTTTTCTTTGATGCTTTTTTCTTTTTTATTGGGCTTCGGGTGAAAAAGACAGATATGCCTTTCCAGACAAGTTTGCCTTGGGACATTATTTCCAGGGTAAACCCGGTTTCAATTCCCTTCTTGGTTTTTTTTATGGTGTCAAGGGTGCAGGCAAGGTCAAGAATTTCATCTGTGGTCACAGGTCTTTTTTGTTCAAAAGATTGAAAGATATGGATCAGCCCCAGGGGGTTGATGGGAAAAAAAGGCGAGGTAATAAATTTGCCCAGAAGGCCTATAAAAAGGGTTTGTAAATAGGATATGGGGATGATCTCAGGTCTGTCTTCGGAAAATTCACACACGGTCCTGTAATTTTTAATCAGCTCTTTATCCGGCAGGTAATTTTTTAAAATAATCCGGGTCTTTTTGACAATAACATCATCTTTAATGGTATTGGATCGAAAAAGGGAAATCAAAAATGCTTTGAGAAAAACAAATCCCATGGTGGGGCATTTTTTTATTTCCACGACAGTTTCCGGAACTGCCAGTGCTATTTGCTGGATAGATTGATCATTTTCCATTTTTATCTGCTTTATTAATCTGTGTCATAAAGGAGCATACGTTATCTTTGTTTAGGCTTGAAGTCAATAAAGGGTTTTGGGGAAAAATGATGAATAAAAACAGAAAAGCAAGCAGGGTATTGGAAAGCATGTTTTTTAAAAAAAGCAAATTATGATTGACGATAGATACTGCAGAGTATATTTAGCAATGCTGAAATAATAAAAAATTTATTTAACAGAAAGCAGGAGAGGAGAAAGTTAATGGGTACAATATTGGATGTCATCATTGCAAGAGATCCCTTTGAAAAAGAATTCCATCAGGCAGTATCAGAAGTTGTTGAATCAATAAAACCGGTTCTGGATAAAAATCCGGAATATCGGCATGCCAGTATTATGGAAAGAATCGTAGAGCCGGAACGCGTGATCCAGTTCAGGGTTCCCTGGGTGGATGATCAGGGTATGGTTCGAGTCAACAGGGGATTCAGAGTTGAGATGAACTCTGCCATTGGACCATACAAGGGGGGGCTTCGGTTTCATCCTTCCGTAAACCTTTCCATCATGAAATTTCTTGCCTTTGAACAAATATTTAAAAATGCATTGACAACTCTGCCCATTGGCGCTGGAAAAGGTGGGTCAGACTTTGACCCCATGGGCAGATCAGATAATGAAGTCATGAGATTCTGCCAGAGTTTCATGTCTGAACTTTTCCGTCATTTAGGTCCGGATACAGATATTCCTGCAGGGGACATTGGTGTTGGTGGAAGAGAGATCGGGTACCTTTTCGGTATGTGTAAAAAATTGAGGAATGAATTCACAAGCACGATGACGGGAAAAGGTCAAAACTGGGGCGGAAGTTTGATCAGGCCGGAAGCAACGGGATATGGTGCAGTCTTTTTTGCCGAGGAAATGCTGGCAACCCGGAAAGAAAGCATTAAGGACAAAGTTTGCCTGGTATCTGGTTCAGGGAATGTGGCCCAGTATACTGTTGAAAAATTAAACCAGCTGGGAGCAAAGGTTGTCGTACTCTCTGATACTTCAGGATATATTTATGATGAAAAAGGGATTGATGAAGAAAAACTTAAGTATGTCATGTATCTAAAAAATGCAAAACGAGGCAGAATAAAAGAGTATGCGCAAAAATATCCGGAATCCGTTTATACGGTCCGTGATGCTGGATCTGATCATAACCCGATCTGGGACATTAAAGCAGACTGCGCTTTTCCAAGTGCCACCCAGAATGAAATCAATGCCAAAGATGCCCAGAATCTGATCAATAATGGTGTTTATGTGGTCAGTGAAGGGGCGAACATGCCGACCACGCCGGAAGGTGTTGATATCTTTCTTGACAATAAAATTCTCTATGCACCTGGCAAGGCAGCTAACGCAGGCGGTGTCGCCGTATCCGGGCTTGAAATGTCACAGAATGCAATGAAAATTAAATGGCCCCGTAAAGAAGTGGAAGCCAAACTCAAGAGCATCATGAAAAACATTCATGGGGCATGTCTTTCTGCTTCAGAAGAATATGGAACCCCTGGCAACTATGTCAATGGTGCCAATATTGCCGGATTTATTAAAGTGGCAGATTCAATGATGGATCAGGGAGTGGTTTAGTTTTTTTATGATTTTTGAGTAAGGTAAAATAAAAAGGCTGGTTAGATTTTTTTAACCGGCCTTTTTACATGTCTGTAATATAGGATTTGATCATTGCAAGCTCGTTGGGCCGGATGGGCCGCCAGGATATGGAATAAAGTATTTCAGGGCCCAGTTTTTGATCAGGATTTAATTGGGCTACCTGGATTTTGTCATCAAGTTCAATCCACAAGGTTTTATCAATATTAAGATTATATTCCTTGGATATTTTCCGGGCAAAATTATGGATATAGCTTTTTAAAGATGTATTCATAGTGGGGTTGGTTCTGGCATTTTTCAGGATGACAGCGGTGTGAACAAGGTAACTGATATTTTTTTCGTCTGTTGCCAGCTTTACAATTTTTACCCGGTATGATCCCGGCCACCATGAAATGGGCTTTTCACCTGTAGTGGTTTTGCCATCCCATTCATAAATAAAATCATGTAGCAGCATTTTTTGTTCCTTATTTTAAATTTTTGATTACCCTGCGGCAGGTTATGGCAAAATCCTCAGGGTAACATCCGCTGATCCATCGTAATTGTGCTTCGGAAAAGGTGGCCGGTGCATGGGGAAGTTTAGGGAGAAATGAATACAAAAGGCGCTGGTCACAATTTTTAGAATCAAATCGTTTTGAAAATTCAATGGTGGTAACCATTTGTGCGCCCAGAGATTCAAGGACTTTTACAGCGGTAAGAATGGCCTTGTCCAGAGAGTTTCTCATATTTGTATCAGCTTCAAGAATATTGCCGCAGGCGGTTTTAGGCATGAGCTGCAACTCCCATTCGGAAACCTGGGCCTTTGGTGCAAATAAGATGGTATGGTCATCTTCCATCAGGATCAGGGATGATTCGCCAATTGTTTTATTATCTGTTCTGGTATTGTTTTTTATGGCACTTAAATAGGTTTCAAAAAAGGGTTTACCCGTGGTTTTTCTGTATTGTTCAATAAAATCACTTATCAGATCACCGCAGGCAAAAGAAGATATTTTTTGCCCTGAACAGGTTTGAACTATTTTCGGGACCATGGCGTTTTGCTGGTGGATCATCTGGTGTGAGGCGTGAAGCCTGTGGCCGGACTGTGCATATCCAAAACCAAAGTTCCATCCCCACAGTGTAGAGTCAAATTCCAGGGACGGGCAGGGGGACAGGGTAATTTTTTTTTGTATTTTATATCTAAGATCTTCAAGCTCGTTTTGAGTTAGGCCTCTTCTTTTATCAGATATAAAAATGCCAAGACCTTGTGCCAGTCTTACAAATGTACGCTGGTAGTATAAATGGCGGATGCCCTTCATATCTTCCAGACAAAGATCCAGGGCTCGGTACCGGATGGCATCGTTTGCCATATTGGATGCAAAATGCCCCCAGGGAATATAGGAATTACGTCTTAAATATTCAAATACGTGGGTTTTTCCATCTTCAGATAAATATTCTCCAGTAATTTCATTGTTTCCCTGTACCCCGGGTTTTAATACCAGGGTATTTTTATAGTCATCCGGAAGAGATGGGTTGTTCACAAGCACTTCAAAAAGTTCAGGGTCATAGATATCCGGGATAAGTGCATTACTCTGATTTTTTTTATATCCGATCCCAACAGGGATCTGGCCTTTGGGGTCAAAAAGAATATTGCAGGATTTTTTAGCCAGAAGCGTCAGCTCCTGGGGATCAGAAGATGCCTGGGCCAGTGCAATGAGCAATGGGTGGGGCAGGATGTCCAGAATGGCTGTTTTATCTTTTATTCCCGTGCTTTTGTCACCTTGGAATCGTTCAAAATTTTGAAGCAGAGAGCAGGATTCAGGTGCCAGAATACGGATTTTTTCAGGATGGGCAGCTTTTATGTCAGCCCATGCAGAGTTAATATAAGTTGTGCCCCTAAAGGCAAAGGGGTTGGCAATTTCATAGATGATGTCTGCATGGGCTTCATAAAGATCCTCCTTGGGAAAATTAACGTTGTTGTCAATCATTGTGCCGTCTTCAAGCTGCCCAAGAGAGGCAATATAGTCATGGTCTCTTAAGTTTTTAACCTTAAAGGCAGGCTTGTGAACACCCACGATAAATTGAGCATCTTTTCCCACACAGGATCTTGTGTCCATTATAATTCCGGCGCTCCCGACGGAATCAGGCAGACAAAGGTAAAGGTTTCGTCCGAAGTGTTCCTGAACTGGTGCTCAATATTGGGTGGAACAAATATTGCTGAGCCTGCTGAAACCGGATACCCTTTATCTTTGATCAGTACTTCTCCATTGCCGCCGTGGACAAATACCTCATGTTCCCAGTCGTGGGTATGTTTTGGTGAATATCCGTCCTTGCCCATTTCAAACACTCTCATGCAAAATTTTTGAGCCCCGTCTTCTTTTCCGATCATTACCCTGGCAGCCACGTTTTTAACCATCTCATTGTTCATGACAACGGGTAATACATCTTTATAGTTTACAACTTTCATTTATAACTCTCCTATTGTTGGTGTGATAATTCAAATATTTTTAAACTTGAATATGTATAGACAAAAATATGCTATCCATTATAGAAATGTCAATGAAATTGGACTTTGTTTCCAGAGTAATTGCATGTAAATTGAAAATTTGTTTCCAGGATTAGCTATATGTCCGGCTATTTTGAGGCCAGATATTTTTTAAGGGCTATCATCATTCTGATCTCACCATATGAATAGTCATTTCCCAGGATATTTTTTACTTTAGTGAGAGAATTATTGTGATCAATAGCCAGTTCCTTTTCAATGGCCTCTTGTTTCTCAGAAGAAAGCAGCTTGTTGATATCTAATTTGCCTTTTTCCACAAAAAAACTCAGATGAGTTTCAATGGTAGAAATTGCCAGGCCTCTTTCTTTTGCAATCTGACCAATGGTTAATCCCTTATTGAAATAATCAAAACTTGTCTGTTTTGTGTCGGAAGGTGACGTCTCTTTTTTTGCCGGGGTACTTTCTTTTGAAAGTTTTTTAGGCTCTGGCAGTATGACCTTGTTTATCCCGTGTTCTTTTCGATAGGCTAAAACCAGTTCCACCAGTTCTTCACCATAGTTTTTAATAGTTTTTTTGCCCACGCCACTTATTTTCTTTAAAGCAGCCTTATTTTCCGGAAGGCAAACAACAATCTGAATCAATACCCGTTGGTGTAAAACCTGAAAAAGGGCAAGTCCTTTATCTTTGGCCTTTTTGGATCGCCAGTCCTTCAGGGTCTGGAATAACTCTGGATGCTCAACGTCTGATTCACCATAATCCTGAAGCTGGCTCTTTTTTCTTTTTTCAGGGAGAAAGTCAATCTGGGCATTTGCAATGGCACGCAAATAACCTGAGGGGGAAAATCCTCTTTCCCAGCTTTGTACGCCAGCCAACTTTACTGCCATTTCTTTTTTAAAATTATCCAGGGCGTTGTTAATCTTTTTACGAAGTTCAGTATTGTCTGTTTCTATATGCAATTTTTGAATAGATTCTCCAAAAATCACGGCAAATTTTTCCTGAAACCACCCTGAGGCTTTGCTGATTCGTTCCAAAATAACCGGATCAGACTCGGGCAGGTTATTATCTGCAAAAATTGTGTTTAATTGCCGCTTAAAATTTTCACTGACTACAAAGATATCTTTTGTGACTATTTTTTCCAGCTGAGAGATATCTGCAATGCCTGAAACCTGAACTACTCTTTCGTTACCCATCAAAAGCCGGGTAAGATAACCCAGGCGATTGTGCAATGGTTGAAAATCAAAACAATCAAGCAGCAGCTGCTGCTGATATTTTATTCTATCAGCATAAAGCCGGTTTTCAGGCTGTGGGTGTTGACGGGTGGCTTTGCTGAAATTATTTATTGCTTCGTTTGTTTCTATGCCCTTAGATGAGAGAGGAGAGCTGAGTACGATACCCTCTAAGGTTTTACAGCGGCTCAGGGCCACGTAAACCTGGCCATGGGCAAAGGCTGCTTTGGCATCGATAATGGCCTTATCAAAGGTAAGTCCCTGACTCTTGTGGATGGTGATGGCCCAGGCAAGTTTTAAAGGGTATTGCGTAAATTTACCGATGATGTCTTCTTGGATTTCCTTATTTTCATTGTTCAAGGTATATTTGATATTTTCCCAAATTACCGGTTCCACAACTATTTCCTTGGGATCTCCAGGGCAGATAACATAGATATACTTATCTGAAATTTTGATTACACTGCCGATTTTACCATTGTAATAGAGTTTTTCAGAACTTTGGTCATTGCGCACAAACATCACCTGTGACCCCTCTTTAAGCTTTAGAAAGGCCTGGGTGGGAAAGATATGCTCTGGGAAATCTCCGGAAATTTGAGCTTTAAAATGGTGCTCTTTTTTGCTTAAAGAAGCAAGCTTGGACTGATTCATGGAATCTGCGTTGCGATTGTGGGTGGTCAGGGTAATATAGCCCTGGTCTTTGCCTGGCGTAAAATCTTGAATATAACGCTGATTAAAATTTTTCAAGGTGGGCTCATCAAGCCTGTTGTCACGCACCCGGTTAAGCAGCTTGATAAAACCCGCATCTGACTGACGATAAATATGTTTCAACTCAATTGTAACCAGTTCACTAAGATCAAGCGCATTACTGCTGAAAAAATAAACGGATTCATAATACTGCTGTATAAGTTGCCAGTCATCCCGCTTTGCCACGGGTGAGAGCTGATGCAGGTCTCCGATCATGAGCAGCTGTACTCCGCCAAAGGGCTGATTATTCCGGCGAAGGCGGCGCAAAGCTGCATCCACGGCATCGAGTAAATCAGCTCTTACCATACTTATTTCATCAATTACCAGCAGATCAAGGCTTTGTATAATCTGCTTTTTTTCTTTACTGAACCTGAACTGTCGATGCTTATTGCTCTCATAGGTCTCGCTTCCCGGCACAAATGGGCCAAATGGCAGCTGAAAAAAAGAGTGAAGGGTGACTCCCCCCGCATTGATGGCTGCAACACCCGTTGGCGCTGTGATAATCATCCGCTTTGCCATGTTCTTTTGCAGACTATGGAGAAAAGTTGTTTTGCCCGTGCCGGCCTTGCCTGTCAGGAAAATATTGCAGCCCGTGGTCTGGACAAAGTCGTTGGCAAGTTGCAGTTCATGGTTTGTAAAAGACATGTTTTTTTCCTGGTCATGCAGGTCCTGTGTTGTACGCCGATAAAAAATTAGATTAGATAGAAACTTGCTTTTTGTCAAGAG
>CAYWGN010000019.1:0-14251 GCA_964457495.1 uncultured Desulfobacula sp. | reverse complement strand
CTTTTGCATTTGACATACTTTGTTTATTGGGTTATGCCATTAATCCAAAAATGAAAGTTATATTCAATTTAGAAGACAGGGAATAAATCAATGTTTAAAGACTGGGATTTTGATGAAATTGTTGATCGAAACAACACAGCTTCCATGAAATGGGAACCAGGTGTTTTATCTGCAATATTTGGAAAGGGAAAAGAAAATCTTCTTCCTTTATGGGTGGCAGATATGGATTTTAAATGTCCGACTGTGGTTAGAAAAGCCATGGAAAAACGTTTGGAGCATCAGATCTATGGATATAGCCTGGTTGATCCCTCATATTTTCCGGCATTGATCGCCTGGTACCAACGAAGGCACCAGTGGGAAATTGATGAAAAATGGATTATAACAACTCCGGGAATCGTTCCTGCCATAAATTATATTGTTCAACGATTTTCCAAACCAGGTGATAAGGTCATCATACAATCCCCTGTGTATTATCCCTTTGCCAGAGCCATTCAAAACAATGGCCGCAGGATTTTAGAAAATCCTTTGCAAATTGTTGGCGATCATTATCAGATGGATTTTGCAGATTTAGGAAAAAAGGCTAAGGATCCAAGGGCTAAAATGGCAATTCTCTGCAGTCCTCATAACCCGGTTGGGCGTGTCTGGACCAGGGAAGAACTTGAAGAATTTGGAAATATCTGCATTCAAAATAATATTCTCATTATTTCAGATGAAATCCATTGTGATTTGATTATGCCTGGATTCAAACACATCTGTTTTCCGACTATTTCAGAAGCATTTGCCCAAAATTCCATAACAGGGCTTGCGGCCAGTAAGACATTTAATTTAGCAGGTTTGCACCAGTCAAGCATTATTATACCCAATGCGGGTATAAGACAGGAGCTTTCAAGCCAGATTGAAAATCTTGGATTTGCCAACTCAATTGGTGGAACACTTTTTGGCGCCATTAGTGCGGCTGCAGCCTATAATGGGGCTGAACAATGGTTAGAGGATCTTATTATCTATCTGCATGACAATTTCATGTATTTAAAAACGTATATTGAAACCCAGTTGCCAGGTGCAAAGGTCTATGACCTTCAGGGAACTTATCTGGTCTGGGTGGATTTTCGGAAAATGGGACTGGACTGCACTAAAATGATCCAGATATTGGAAGAAGATGCCAATGTTGCATTGGATCATGGAAATTGGTTCGGTGAAAACGGGGCTGGATTTGAAAGGGTTAATATTGCCTGCCCCAGGTCCATACTTATCAAAGCCGCTGAATCTATAGTTTCAGCCATAAAAAAGCATACTGAAAACCATGATGACCCCCATTAGAAGAGACTGACATAGAATATCAGATCGGTTCATGGCTTTTCGCCCAAACACGGGTTTTGCGGTCAGGCACTCGTTAAGTTTAAGAAAAAAAATTATGATAAATATCTGCGAGATAGACTACCCCGATGGGTCTTCCATTACTCAGAATCGGTAATCTCCGGTATTTGTTTTTAACCATCCGGTCCAAAATCACCATCAAGTGTTCATCAGCGGAAGCACCAACTATATTGGTACTCATAAGCTCGCAAACTTTTCTTTCTTTAATGTGTTTCAATGCCAGATCAAACTGATCGGTCCAGGCTACCTCCTCGCCACTTATACCATAATTTAAATAATCAGGCCGAAGATGATAAAGGATATCAGTCATGGTTATAATTCCCACAAACATTTTAACTTTATCAAGAACCAACAGACTGATGGTTTTGTCACCGGTTGCTCTAATTTGGCCATTTAAAATCATTTGAATGGCGCTCACAACAGGTGCATCAGACTCTATCGTGTCAAAGTCGGTTGCCATTATATCTTTAGCATATATTTTCATGCGGACCACCTTTTCCCGAACATTTTTAACAATACATTATTTGTTTCATTGAAATCCTTTTATCGATTCATAGACGGCTTGTCAAATAATTTCATTAAATTCGATTTTGTCAGGCCGTGGTCCACACCGGGCATCATAAAAGTCCTGCCGAAAAATCCGGACGACTGGATTTGAAAGTTCCAGGGAGATGCTGTATTTGCTCACTTAAAAAAAGGATTGCAATAAAATAATCACCTTGCCCACTTTACTTTAGGATACATTTCAGATATTTAATGGGCCGAGATTATATTGAATTGAGACAGATTATTTTTTCAGAGAAGAGGATTTTATGATTGTTCAAGGATTAAAGTTAACAATGATGGGTATGTCGGTGGTTTTTTCTTTTCTTGCCCTGCTGTTTATAGTCATCCATCTTTCAGCAAAACTGCTTAAATCATATTCGGAAAAAGAAACGTCACCGGCCACCACCCACAGGCCTTCCAGTGCCATGGCGGGAAAGCCCCCTGAAGATAACCGGAGACTTACTGCTATTATCAGTGCTGCAATTGCCGCACATAGATCGCGCATAGGACGTCACAGATTGCCATAGACTGTTCACTCATATCCATAAATTGATATGAGCGGAAACAATATTCATAGTCAATACCAGGAATGATATCAATGAAAAAAATAAGCTTTATGGACACATCGTTGCGGGACGGATTCCAATCGGTTTTTGGTGCACGTGCACTGACAGATGATTTTCTTCCTGCTGTAGAAGCTGCTGTGGAAGCCGGGATTCATCATTTGGAAGCCGGGGGCGGAGCTCGTTTCCAGAGCCTTTTCATGTATTGCGGTGAATCCGCCTTTTCCATGATGGACCGTTTCCGAAAGGCTGCCGGTCCTGATGCCCATCTTCAGACCCTTGCCAGGGGCATCAATGTGGTGGCCCTTTCAGCCCAGCCCAGGGATATGATCGATCTCCATGCCAGAATGTTCAAGAAACACGGCATGACCCACATCCGTAATTTCGATGCCTTGAACGATGTTCGCAATCTGGTTTACTCGGGACAGTGCATCAAGAACGCAGGGCTCCATCATCAGGTCGTCATCACAATGATGGAGTTGCCGCCTGGCTGCAGTGGAGCCCATGATCCGGAATTCTATCTCAAAACCTTGAAGGATATCCTTGATTCAGGGGTTCCTTATGATTCCATCTGTTTCAAGGATGCCTCAGGAACCTCCAATCCCAAAAAGGTGTATGATACTGTCAAGGCGGCCAGAAAACTTCTGGGAGACCAAGAGGCAATCTGGATGCATACCCATGAAACCGCGGGTATCGGCGTGGTCCAGTACAAGGCTGCAGTGGAAGCCGGTTGTGACGGCGTCTGCCTGGCCCGATCTCCCTTGTCCGGCGGTACCTGCCAGCCGGATATGATCTCCATGTGGCATGCACTGAAAGGGACAGACTACTACCTGGATATTGATGTCAATAAGGTTCTGGAAGCCAACCATGTTCAGGAGGACTGCCTTAAGGACTACTTTTTTCCGCCGGAAGCACAAAAGATTTCATCCGAAGTAATTCTCTCCCCCATGCCAGGGGGTGCCTTGACTGCCAATACCATGATGATGCGCGATACCGGCACCCTCTATCTTTACCCCAAGGTGATCAAGGCCATGTCTGAATGCATTGCCAGGGGAGGCTTTGGCACATCCGTCACCCCGGTTTCCCAGTTTTATTTCCAGCAGGCCTATGCCAATGTGACCCAGGAGCCCTGGAAAAAGATAACAGATGGTTATGGTAAAATGGTGCTGGGATATTTTGGCAGAACACCCGTGCCGCCTGATCCTGATATTGTCCGGATTGCTGAAAAGCAGATGGGAATGAAGGCCTTTGACGGCGACCCTCTGGATGTCCTTGAACCGGGTATTCCCAAGGCCAGAAAGATCCTTGAGGATGAAGGGCTTCCTGTGACCGAGGAAAATCTCTTTATCATCGGTGCCCTGACAACAGCAGGCGGAAATAAAGGCCTGGATTTCCTCAAAGGGGTCAGGCCTATCAATGTCCGTAAGTTAACCCCAAAAAATGATTCATCCTCATCCCAAGAGGAGAAACTGGAGAGGAAACCATTGTCTGATCCTCTCCCCAATGAAGGAGATACGACCATGTTTAAATATAAAGTGACTGTGGACGGAAAAAGTTATGACGTAATTGTAGAAAATGAAACCGGAGAGGTTGCAGGTATCAGTTCGCCTTCAGCCGAGCAAGTGTCAAGCCCGGCTGAAAAATCCGTCCTGGAAATCAAAGCCCAGCTGCCGGGAAATGTATATGAAATCCTGTTTGCTGTCGGGGATCAGATAAGTGAAGGAGAAACCCTGATAGTTCTGGAAGCCATGAAAATGGAAACGCCTGTTATTTCGCCCTATAATGGTATCATCAAATCAATCGAAGTGGCTAAGGGACAAATCGTACAGTCAGGACAGGTTCTCCTGACCGTAAATGAATAGCAGCAAGGTCCAAAGGATTTTATTATGTTTGTGAAAAAACCATTCATTATCATCGGCTGTTTTATTGTGCTGCTGTTTTCAATGGTGTCTGCTGCCCATGCAGGCACCTTGCCCCAGCCTGCCAGCCAAGGGCATACCCTGCTTCCGTCCATTGCCGACATGATCATCAATTTTGGAGAATCAACCGGCCTGTTCAGCTTTTTTTCTCCTGGCACAGGAAATAATTTTAACGGAATTAGACAGTTCTTTATGATCGGCGTGGGAGTTTTGTTGTTATACCTTGCCATCAGCAAAAATTTTGAACCGCTTCTTCTGGTTCCCATGGGGTTCGGTGCCATTCTGGCCAATACACCCCTGGTTGCCATGTCTGATCCAGGCGGTGTGTTGTATTATATTTATACCGTTGGAATCAAAACAGGTGTTTTCCCCCTCCTGATTTTCATGGGTGTCGGGGCCATGACGGATTTTGGTCCGCTGATCGCCAATCCTAAAACCCTGCTCCTCGGCGCAGCAGCCCAGGTGGGGATTTTTATAACCCTCATCGGAGCGCTGATTCTGTCTGAATTTATCCCCGGCATAAATTTTGATCTGTTTGATGCAGCCTCCATCGGCATTATCGGAGGAGCGGATGGCCCTACTGCCATCTTCCTGGCAAGCCAGCTGTCGCCGCATCTCTTAGGTCCCATTGCCGTGGCAGCTTACTCCTACATGGCGCTGGTGCCACTCATCCAGCCGCCCATCATGCGGGCGCTGACCACCGTGAATGAACGCAAGATCCGCATGAAACAGCTGAGACATGTGGGAAAAGTCGAAAAAATAATATTTCCCCTCTCTGTCTTAGGGCTCTGTGTTTTGCTTCTGCCATCAGCAGCACCCCTTATCGGCTTTTTCATGTTTGGAAATTTGATGCGGGAATGCAAAGTAGTGGACCGGTTGTCTAAAACCGCACAAAATGCCTTGATCAATATTGTGACCATCCTTCTGGGATTAGGTGTCGGAGCCCAGCTTTCCGCCCATCAGTTTTTGAATCTCTCAACACTGGGCATTCTCTTTCTGGGTGCCATCGCTTTTTCCATTGGAACAGCGTCGGGTATTCTTATGGCAAAGCTGATGAATCTTTTTTCTGAAACAAAAATAAACCCCTTGATCGGCTCGGCAGGAGTATCTGCCGTTCCCATGGCTGCCCGGGTGAGCCAGAAAGTCGGCATGGAGGCAGATCCCCAGAATGTTCTTCTCATGCATGCCATGGGCCCCAATGTGGCCGGTGTTATCGGTTCTGCCGTTGCTGCAGGCGTGTTGTTGACATTAAAGAGTCTTGCGATGTAATAGTAAATAGTTTGGATCATACGAGGAGGAAGAAATGACCATCCGTGTACTGATGACCAGAAAAGTTCCCAAGCTGACCGGTGGAATGGATGTAGCCCTGTTGCCGATGTTGTCTGAAATGCTCATTGAACTCCGGGCCCTGGCGGATCGCCAGCCAGGCTATATTTCAGGGGAGACCCTTAGAAATGTAACGGATCGCAATGAGTATCTTGTGATCAGCACATGGAAAACCCTTGAAGCCTGGAACTGGTGGTTTCGCAATAATGAACGGGCTGAATTGGAAGGCAGGGTCGATGCCCTGCTGGGAACGACAACGGTTTACAAGGTTTTCAGTTATGATTAGGTCTTTACCAGTTATGAGGGTAGGGCTTCTGCAACATCAATAAGGCCCCGGTGTGCAAGACTGGGATCAAGGACATTCCTTTTAAGGGAGCACCCATTTTGTACGGCGGTGGGGAGTTGTTTTTGGAAACCAATTGACAGTTGGTTGCGGAAAACATATGAAATACATTAATTTAAAGCGTTCGAGCCTGGTGTGGATCGGCATTGTGCTGGGTCTGATTTTTTGGATTCTTGAGTCAGCCTTACACGTTCTTGTCTTTGAACAAATCGGCTTTTTGCAGCAAATATACAGCCCTGAACCCCATGAACTTTGGATGCGCTTAACCATTGTGGGCATGTTCATTGTGTTTGGGATCTACGGCCAGATGATTGTTAACTCCCGCTGGAAGGCTGAGAAAGCGGCTAAACTTGCTAACACAGAACTCACCCAGATATTTGAAACCGCTGCCGATGCGATGCGTGTGGTAGACCGAGAATTCAATGTGCTTCGAGTTAATGAGACGTTTTCCACCCTTTCAGGTATGCCAAGGGAAAAATTAATCGGGAAAAAATGTTTTGAAGTTCTTCACGGCCCTCTGTGTGGAACTCCCGGCTGTCCTTTGGTCCGAATCATGAATAATGAAGGCCGGGTTGAAATTGATTCGAAAAAGGTGAGGAAAGACGGGACAAAGATTCCCTGTATTATTACAGCAACGCCTTTCAGAGGACCTGATGGAAACCTCATCGGTATTGTTGAGGATTTTAAGGATATATCCGAAAGAAAACGATCTGAGAAGGAATTAATGGAATCCCGTGGGAAATTGCGCAGCCTTGCCGCCCATCTCCAGGTTATCAGAGAAGAAGAAAGGGAACGGATTGCCCACGAAATACATGATGAACTCGGGCAGGCATTGACAGCGCTGAAAATGGATGTACACTGGATTCGACGCAAATTGCCAGGAACTGAAGATTTTCTTGTTGAAAAAACGGTCACCATGTCAACGCTCATTGATACGACTGTTCAGTCGGTAAAAAGGATTATTTCAGAATTACGGCCACGCCTTCTTGATGATTTTGGTCTTTCGGCTGCCATGGAATGGCAGGCAGACGAATTTATGAAACGGACGGGAATTCAATGTGATATTGAATTGGAGCCAGAGGATATCATCCTGGATGAAGCGTGGTCCATAGCTATTTTCCGTATTTTTCAGGAGACGTTGACAAATATCACACGCCACGCAGATGCGACCCGGGTTAAGGTAAGCCTCAAAGAGAATACCACTGTTATCGAGATGAGGGTTTCTGACAATGGGAAAGGGATTTCAAAAAAGCAGTTATCAGCTCCACAGTCATTTGGCATAATTGGAATGCGGGAACGTGCCCATTCTCTCGGTGGCAGCCTGGTCATCGCAGGAGACAGGGGTGATGGAACGACTGTGACCGTTACAATTCCAATTCTAAGGAAAGGAGGAAACAAATGATTAACCTCCTTATTGCCGATGACCATTCAATTGTTCGTGAAGGGCTTAAACAGATTGTCGCGCAATCACCTGAAATGGCTGTGCTGGGTGAAGCAATCAATGGCCAGCAGGTTTTAGACCTTGTTCATAAAACAGATTATGATCTGATTTTATTAGACATTGCCATGCCGGGAAGAGGCGGCATAGACACATTGAAACAATTAAAAATATTAAAACCGGAAATTCCCGTTTTAATATTAAGCATGTATCCCGAAGACCAGTATGCAATAAGAGCGATAAAAGCAGGCGCATCAGGTTATCTGACCAAAGAAAGTGCTCCCGAGGAATTGATAGGGGCCATAAAAAAAGTGGCCAGGGGAGGTAAATATGTAAGCTCTGACCTTGCTGAAAAACTGGTTGAAAATTTAGGAAAAAATATTGGAAAACAGGATCATACAACGCTTTCTGACCGTGAATATCAAGTGATGGTTATGATAGCCTCGGGCAAAACAGTTAAGGAAATTGGCGATGAACTGTCTTTGAGTGTGAAAACCATCAGCACCCATCGCACCCGGGCTCTGAAAAAAATGGGAATGAAAAATAACGCTGAATTTACCTATTATGCCATCAAAAGGGGCCTGGTGGCCTGATATAGCGCGTGATATTCCATGCACCCCAATAACGTGACAGGAATATTTTTCACAATCTTTCTTGTAGGACAAAGGCTGACAAAGACATGGGCATACGTCCTATGAAAAAAAAGGAATTCCACTGATATACATCTTTTTTCAAGCTGCTATAATGTGCTACCTGTAAAGGTGAAAATTTATCAATAGTTTTAATGGAGGTGCAGTAATGAAAAAATTATTTACACTTATGATTTCTTTGGCTCTTTTTTTTAGCGTAGCGATAACACCTGTTTTGGCAGGCTCCGGGCCTTCCGGATCCGCGCCTGATTCAGGAGATGGAGTCAGTGATGGGAGTGGAATGGACAGTGGCCCGAATAGTGATAGTGGGGATGCCCCAGGTCCTGCACCCAATTCAGGTGATGGCATCTCAGATGGAAGCGGATTTTGATTCCAGAAATGGTTCTTAATATATGATTTAGATATTTCTTTGCGGTTGAAATTAAAAAAATGATTTTATCCGCACCATAACAACAAAGGCAGGGTCTTAAAATAGCCCTGCCTTTTTCATTCATCGTTTGACTTCAAGCTGTCCAGAGCTTCCGTCGCAGCATCAATAAGATCCTGATGTACAAGCGTGGGCAGCTTTTTTTTGATCCATTCTTGTGTTTTCCTATCACCTGCTTCTCCCAGTGCATAGAGAATATCACCCTGTATGGGAATCTGTTTCCCTTCAAACAGATCCATCAGGGATGAGCAAAGCAAGATTGCAAGATCCGGGTCAGTTTCGGCAAGCTCTTCAACGACAACCAGTGCCCCCAGTCTTACCGACCATGTTTCATGGAGCAAAAGTTTAATAAACCCGTGAAAGATTTTTTTCTTTTTAATCATTTGCCGGGTTAACCAGGCAGCATCCCCCTGTTCAAGAATTGTCTTTAACGTCTCAGCACTCAATTGTGACGGATCACGATGGGTGATCATTTGTATAATTTCTTCTGTGTGAACACTTCCCGTCCACCTGAAGTCATTATCAAGGATCAGGCAGGGTGCTGACATGACTTTATCTTTTTGTGCGATTTCCGGGAACAGACTGCCGTCAATGATGTGAAGGTTTATGTTGTTGCAGTGAAGTGCCAGGGGTATGACCGTTCTGACCACATTGGGGCAATGGGGGCACTGCAAGGCAATATAGAGTTTTAACCGGACGGGGATGTCTATCTTATCAAGGGTTTGCCCAATGGATTCGGAAAGGGCAGGTTCGGAAAGCAGAGGGCTCTTGCCATTTATTTGTGACAGGGCTTCAAGAAAGGGTTCAAGTTCTTTTCCAAGGGGAAGCGCTGAATAAGTGATATTTTCCTTTAAAAGAAATCCAGGCAGATTTTTTTCACCTTTCTTTGATTCAATCGAAAGGCTTGATGTTATGTTTAACAGATGATCAAGAAAATTTACAAATTGATTGTTTTCAGCATGATCCGTGGTGATTAATTTTATTTTGATCTGTTTTTCAATGGTTTTATCCCAATTCTGGATCAAGGCTTGTGACTGGGAGTCAAATATGGGGATGGTCATTGCAAACCCTTTTGTTTTTTATTATTTAGGTTGATTATTATCCTTTATCAGAATCCTGCTTTTAAATTAAGCACAAATCATGTAAATTATTGAACTGGTAAGAAAATATAAAAATTGAATTGGAAAAACACAATGGAATTTATTGCAGATCTTCACATTCATTCCAAGTATTCACGGGCTACAGCAAAGAATCTTGATTTTGAAAATCTTTATTATACAGCACAAATTAAAGGGGTAACCCTTATTGGGACTGGTGATTTTACCTATCCTGCCTGGATCAGTGAAATTGAATCCAAGCTTGAAGAAACAGAGCCTGGATTGTTTTCTCTGAAAAAAGAGATTGCCAGGGATATCGATAAAACCATTCCGGAAAATTGCAGAAATCCTGTCCGGTTTATCCTGCAAAGCGAAATCAGCAATATTTACAAAAAAGACGGGAGAGTGAGAAAAAATCATAATCTGGTATATTTTCCTGATATTGCCAGTGTTAAAAAGTTTAATGCAAAACTGGATGCCATTGGAAATATTAAATCCGATGGTCGTCCAATACTTGGGCTGGATGCGGCAGATCTGCTTAGGATTATGCTGGATGTCAATGATAAAGGTTTTTTTGTGCCAGCCCATATCTGGACACCCTGGTTTTCAATGTTTGGCTCAAAATCTGGATTTGATTCCATTGAAGAATGTTTTGGTCCATTAAAGTCCCATATCTTTGCCATTGAAACAGGATTGTCTTCCGATCCCCCCATGAACTGGCGAATTGAAGATCTGGATAATGTCCGGCTGATGTCTAATTCCGATGCCCATTCACCAGGGTATCTGGGGCGCAATGCCTCTGTCTTTAATACAGATTTAAGTTTTTCTCATATCCGCCAGGCCCTTGAAAAAAATGATCTTGAAAAATATAAGGGCACCCTGGACATGTACCCCCATCAGGGCAAATACCATTATGATGGCCATAGAAAATGTAATATCTGCCTGAATCCTGCCGCCACAGCCCAGATTGACGGCATCTGCCCTGCGTGCGGCAGAAAAGTGACCTATGGGGTATTAAACAGGGTTCAGGAGCTTGCAACAAGGCCGGAAGGGTATGTGCCTGAAAACCGGCACGGGTTCAAAAGCATTGTTCCCCTTGCCGATATTCTTTCGGAAATTTTTGAGGTGGGCCCTAAAACCAAAAAAGTGACAGGTTATTATAATAAAGCCATTGAAGCCCTGGGACCTGAGCTGGGGATCCTTTTGGACAAATCTGCCGGGGAAATAGACACTGCCAATGTGCCGCTACTGGCAGAAGCCATAATGAAGATGCGGACCGGGGATATCAATATTGATCCGGGATATGATGGTGAATTTGGAAAAGTAAACCTTTTTTCACGTCGGGAAAAAGAAAGGTTAAAAGGAGAAAAAAATCTTTTATTTGACTTTCCTGCCCAAGGTGCCAAACCAAGGGCAAAAAAATTTGTTGCAAAACAGAATATTCAAAAAAAGAGTGTCAAAAAAAATCAAAATATAGAACCGGCAGTTAAACCCAAAGGCCTTTTAGACGGTTTGAATCCCGGGCAGAAGAAAGCAGTTGAATCATCTGCCCGGGCAATGGTGATCCAGGCTGGCCCAGGTACAGGCAAGACCCGGACCTTAACCGCAAAGATTGCGTATCTTGTATCCGAGCAAAATATTGAACCGGGCAATATCCTTGCCCTGACCTTTACCAACAAGGCGGCAAGACAACTGGAACAAAGAATAGACCAATATGTGCTGAAAACAAAATCCTCTGTTCTGGCAGCAACCTTTCATTCCTTTTGCCTTAAGCTTTTAAAAGAGTATAAGGGCTTTAATGCCTCCATTGCTGATGACTCGTTGCGGATTTCCTTGATAAAAGAAGCCATTGGGGAAGATGTTAAAAAGGGGATGGTAAATAAAATCGATCAATTGATTTGCTTTTGCAAACAGAATTTGCTGGGCCCTGATGATGATTTTAAAAATCTCATAACCAATTTTGAACCAAGCTTTTTTAAAAATATTTATCAAGCCTTTCAGGCCCTTTGCCAGGAACAGAATGTGGCAGATTTTGAAGACCTGATTTTAATGACAGTCAAAATGTTAGTTAAAGAAGAAGGGATATTGTCAAGTGTCAGGAAACAATATCAATATATTTTTATTGATGAATACCAGGACTTGAATTTTGGCCAGTATGAGCTTGTAAAGATGATTTCACAAGGTAACCATATCGTGGTGATTGGTGATCCTGACCAGTCAATTTATGGGTTCAGGGGATCGGACAATAAATATTTCAACCGGTTTTCCGATGATTTCCTGGGATGTGAAAAGATTATATTGTCGAAAAATTACAGGTCCACCCAGACCATTCTTGATGCTTCTTTTCAAATGATCAATAAGTCTTTGGACAGTGATGAAAAAGTAAAGATTTTTTCAGATGTGGAAAGTACAAAAAAACTCATTATCAAAGAGACGGCCAGTGAACAGGCGGAGGCAGTTGCAATTGGTAAGATGATTGAAAAACTTGTGGGCGGCACCTCTTTTTTTTCAATTGACACAGGCAAGGTGGATTTGGAAACCCAGAAAGAATATTCCTTTGCAGATTTTGCCATTCTATGCCGCACCAGAAAACAGTGCGAGACCTTTATCAACGTGTTTGAAAAAGAGGGTATCCCCTTTCAGGCAGCAGATAAAAAGAGCCTGTTTGAAATGAACGGTATTTGTCAGTTGCTAAGTCTTTGCAGGATTATGGCAAAAAGTGAAAGTTTCCTTGATATGGAAAGTATTTTTCATTATTTTGGTGCAAGTCTGGGTAAAAAAGAAAAGGGAAAATGGTATAAATTTTATAAAAATTCCTGTGCCTTGAATCAGGATATCATGGAATCCTTTGGCCGGGTAGATACAGATATCAGTGGAATCAAAGAGACGTCAAAGACAAAGATCAGCACCATTGTTGGAAAACTCAGGGATCTTGGCGAGGAGATTAAAAATTGTGATAATAAAACCGCTATAAGAATTGTTTGCAGTAAAACAGGTCTGCAAGATATCATTGAAAATAATGATAAAACAAAGCAGGCTTTTGAAAAAATAATATCTATTGCCCGGCTTTACAATGATTTAAAGGGATTTTTGGATGCAATTGCCTTAAACCAGGATGCGGATGCAATAGGGTTTAATATGGAAAAAGTATCTTTTATGACCATGCATGCGGCCAAAGGACTTGAATTTCCTGTTGTATTTGTAGCAGGATGTGAACAAGGACTTGTCCCCTTTGCAAAGGACGGCGAAAATATTGATAATCTTGAAGAAGAACGACGTCTGTTCTATGTTGCCATGACAAGGGCCATGGATATTCTTTGTTTGACTTATGCAAAAAAAAGAACCATATATGGCAAAAGTTTTAAAAGGCAGCGATCTTTTTTTATTGATGATATTGAAAAAAGGCTGACACAGGTTGAGAAAAGTCCTGTCTTTTTGTCTATAAATAAAAAAGAAAAGCAATTGGAACTATTTTAAGAACTAGTTCGGTTAAACATTTAATTTGATTAAACTAAAAACAATACGAAAATAATGGAAAAGATGATATATAAAAAAATTGAACTTGAAAATAACCATACCCTTGTCCTGTTAGATTTGTCACGAAAAATTACGCAAGATGCCTATGTGGTGATCATGAAAGCAAATATTGAAATTAAAATTGAAAAAGAGCTGTTTTTTGATGATCCCATGCCTGATTTTAAATTTCAGGATATTCTGGCAAAGTTGGGTGATAAGGTGGTCTATGAATACAAAATTGAACGAAATTTCATCATGACTAAAGACAAGGAACGGGTGTTTGAAGCACTGGTTAAAACCTTTATAGATAACCTGGGACAATATGTTGCAAAACCAAAATTTCCAGGAAAATTTATCCTGAAGGAATACAAAGACAGGACAAAGAAATTGGATAAAAAAGCCTAAAAAATGTTAAAAAAAATCGGCATGGTTTTATTTATATTTTTGACCATTTTGAGTGTGGAAAGGGCCTTTTCCGATATTTATATGTATAAAGACAGCCTTGGTGTAGTCCATTTTACTAATGTGCCTACATCATCGAAATATAAATTATACATTAAAGAAAAACCCAAAAAATCTTTGCTCGGGATCAGCACTGAGAAATATGATGCTGTGATCAGGAAAGCACAAAAAAAGTATGGGGTGGAGTTTTCTTTGATTAAAGCCGTGATAAAAGTAGAATCAGATTTTAATCCAGAGGCTGTATCAAAAAAAGGTGCCAAAGGGCTCATGCAGATTATGCCGGACAATTTTAAATCCCTTTCTGTGAAAGACCCGTTTAATCCTTTACAGAATATTATGGGTGGGGCTCTTTATCTTCAGCAGCTTTTAAAGCGGTATGGAAATAAACTGCACCTTGTCCTTGCAGCCTACAATGCAGGACCCGAGGCAGTAGATAAGTATAAAAAGATTCCACCTTTTGAAGAAACTCAAAATTATGTCAAAAAAGTAATGGAAACATACAGCCTGTATAAAAAGTCTTAATGATTCTAAAAGTCTTTTTGAATCTCTTCTATGAATTTTATCAATCTGCCTCTCATCTCCGGTCTTTC
>CAYWGN010000018.1:0-35957 GCA_964457495.1 uncultured Desulfobacula sp. | reverse complement strand
AAAGACGGATTTTATATTTTTTATTTCCTCGTCATTCATAAGCCGATTTAAAGAAGAACCAGGGACAAGGGCATATATAAATACAGAGAATATTAACTTTGACGATTCTTCTCCCAAAGATTGTCATAGGGTCATAGCTGATTATTTCAGGAGTTTGATACCTCGAAATAAAGAATATTATTTACACCAATTTTCAATCAAAAAGGGTGCGAATTATTATGGTTTGATTTTTGGTTCTAATCATAGTTTGGGTATGGAAAAATTTTTGAAGGTCTGTTGGGGGAAAGATGAATTCTCTGGCGAATCAAATTTTAATCTTGATAATGATTTCGATGCTGAATCTCTTTTTTATAACCCTGAAAAATCAAACAAAAAACAGCAATTGAAACAGCAGATTCAGGAAAAAATATTACAAAAAAAGATTGGTGATAATATCTCCGGTTTAAAATATACGCTCTTAAATGGATGTATGCCAAAACTATTCACAGAAGTTGTGAAAGATATGGAAAAAGTTGGAAAAATAAAGCGGTTTGGGAATTTAAATTATGCATCGGGGAATATCCATAAAGCAGGAAAATATGGAATCGAGTTAATTTAAAAGCTTATGAAAGCGAAAGAGCCAGAGATCACTATATCTTGTGGTGGTCCATTTTGTTGAAGATTATAATAGATAACAACTATGCCGCTGTTTGCACTCTATCAAGCTTAATTATACCTGTCTTGAGTATTCAGCGGTCGGACTTGTCATGGATACCAAAAGAATACATCACCGGAAATCTGGATTATAATTGATGCCAATCAAGTAAGAAGTTTTGAGTTTCAGGTTGGATAAAAAAAGTTAGCATTTACCGGTTATGCCATGGTTCAAAAATCAAGCTAAATTTTAAATCAAATTGGTTGTATTGAAATCTGTTCCTTGGGGAAATTTGATTGGTATGGTAGTATTTCATCCAAGGAAATTTAGTTAATAGGGCAAAATCGCATGTATAGATAAATCACAGCCGGGTCATATATTTTTTTATCTTCATCAGGCAAAGATTCATATATCTTTGGGGTAAGAGCTTCTTGCAAAAAAACTGATTCATCGTCAGAATCGAAGTATTGCTTCATTGAAACGAATTTTTGGAAGTCTTTGTTATTTCCAAGAATTTTGAGCAGTTTTTTCTTTTCCTTCAGATTTAAGGCTAATTCTGGAAGTGTTATTTCAAGATGGTTATCAAAATCATTAACAGGTAAATTTAAGAAAAACAATATTATTAGATCCTCAAATTTAATTTTTAATGGTTTTCCTATATCTTTAAATTTTTTTATTCGCCCAGGTCTTAGCTTCTTTATCTTGTTTTTAATAGATTCAATAACCTGAAGGTCAATTGATGTTTTGTAGAATTTTATTGTCATAATGCTAACGGTCATATATTTTTTATGAACTACTGTCAATATTTGTTCATTTGATTTTACTTTTCCCCATATAACTTGAATATGTTATTACAACCAGAAATTAGCTCGATATTGAATTGTTGATCAAGCTTCGAAGCATTTTAGGACGTATATATTATCTATTGCAGATTCTGAAAAAATATTGTCCAGGCTTTGAACCAGAATAAGGTTGAACATTATTTTATTGAGCCTGTTAGTCCACAAGGTCCGGCACTGAGCAACTTCTTTTTCCAATCATTGTCATAGATGGCATTGCAATACATGCAGTGCCGATAAAATTCATCCTTGTTGAATATCTGGTCTATTGATTCTGTCTTGGCGTGGTTTGGATTTTTGGTTTTCAACTTTGTCGTCAATGTAAATATTGCATCACCTGGGTATATATTTTGAAATGTTTTTTGGCGGAGAGGGTTTGAATTTGATGGTGGATTATTTCTTGGGTTTCTTTTTCATGTAATTTTTAATAGCAGGTTTAAGGATATCCCAGATCCTATCTTTGTTTTTTCTGCATTTCAGAGCGAACCTTTCCCAAAGGGATTCTTCCACTCTGACTGATTTTTTCATCAATATTTTTGTTTTCATCTTATCCTGCCTCACTGTGAGGCACACATATATATAAGGATTTGTGTGATTGAGAAATTATTTTAAATATTTTTTTAGTTTTTATATTGTAATATTTCAAGTGGTTAACTGTAGCTTTGTGTACGCTGAAAAAATATTTCTCTTAACTTCCGCCAAGAATATCTGATCTATATTAATGAAATTTAATGGGAAAAATATCATTGAGGTGAGTATGGAGTTTTATCAACAAAATTAAACTATTTTTTAAAAGTGCTTCATCTTTTCTTAAATTTCCAGATTGAGGGATTAGGTAGAGATAAAAAATAAAAAAAAGAAAATTAACTTTTGAGATTTTGAAGTGAAGAAGTAGTTAGAGGCAATTTTTGTGGTGAGTGTTTGGTGATCATCGCACATGGAATAATCAGGAAATGAAAGGAGGTATTCATGGCTGCAGAAAAAAATCGGTCAAAAGGTCGGGTGACAAAAGAAACTTTAAGGCAGCTTGCACTTTCACATAGCCAGGCAATGAAGGCTCAGGATGATCAGAAGAAGGTTCCAGGTACAACAGATCGTGTCATAGGCATGTTTGATAATCAGCTCCTGGATCTTGAGCGTGAACTCATGGGCAAGTTCAAGGAATGGATTGGATTGGAGGTGTGAGAATGGCACTTAGGAATTTTGACGCAAATTTTGTTAATAGTTGGGGAGTTTCCATAGAGTTGTTCGTTTTTATTGTGTTGTTTTGGTTGATTTTTTTTCTTATTTTTTTTGGTCAATATTCAATGAATTACGGTATCGCAGGACCTATCACTGTCCTTGTAGTTATGGGTAATTGTCTTTTTATAAAGTTTTTTGGATGGCAGGCTTTAGTTATTCCGGCAGGTATAGTCATTTTATTTTTCGGGTTTTTAATGCTTCGAAGGAGATGAAGGAATTATGGATTTGATTAATATTACAATAATTATGATTAGTGGAGTGTTATTGATATGGTTTGCAATTTTGAGCCAATTGCCACCGCCACCGCCACCGCCACCTCCACCACCGCCAATAGTTTATCAAAATCAACTTCAAGCACCTCAAGGTGGTTTAGATGATGTTCCAAATTATCCAAAGACATAGGTCATATGTCCGGGAATGGTTCTGTCAATCTTTGGTGAACCTTATTAGGTAAGCGTCATGTATAGAGGAAATGAAAAGAAATTATGAGTGATCCAATGTTACATACAGATTTAATAGTGTTCGGAAAAGGATGTCTTTGCTTTATCCTTTCTTTGTTATATTGGAATTTACTCATAGCGTTCACTCACTGCCCTCAAGATCCAAATCTACACACAGCAAGTCCGGAAGAAACAATGACAGCTATTTTTTTAGCTCTTATTTCTCTTTTGATTTTTTATAAATGCGGGATTGGTACGTTGCTTTTGGTTAAAGGGGTGGGCGGTTTATTGTTGACTTTCCTTATTGTGTTCTTGAAGAAATTCAACCCCTTTTTCCGAGAACAGGTCGCAGTGCAACAATTCTATCAACCACCGCCGTATCAACAACAATGGCATCAGGAACAAAATGATTGGGAAGGGCAAATTAATGCAGATCAGGATGATGATGTTCCTAATTACCCAGGGACATAATTTTAAATTTTAAATTTTTATAGGAGGATTTTATGCCCAGTTCAAAAGACATTATTAAGGCATTCAGGGATGATGGGACAGTAATTGATGTGACACCGTCAACAACTGCGGGAGAGATGGTACAGAGTATGGGATACGACCCAAAGACTACTGAGTTAGTTCAGAAATCCAAAAGTGGGTTGCCAAAGATTATCAAATCAAATGATCGATTTGATCCAAGAAACGGGCAAGAAATTGATATTCAGATGATAGGTATTGAGGGAAAATAGGTTAATCACTAAAGACCTGGGTTGTTTTTCAAGCCCAGGTTTTACAAAGTTTGGAGGGATTTATGAATCCATCAGCTTACAATTGGTATATGGCAAATATTAAGGCTTTAATGAATCTTCATCCTGGCGGGGTTGAATGGGACAAAAGGAGGTTTAAGTGGATCATGATTCATGTTTACGAGTTGCCAAATTGTTTTAATGTCGCAAGTACAGCTCTTCTAATCACAACACCTTCAGGAGATCTAACAAGGGAAGATGGTTTTACATTTTATTTAAGGAAAAGATTAATTCGCAATGATGGTAAGCCGACCAATAGGTTGCATGATAATGACCCATATAATGAGTATAGCAATAAAGGATGGTCAAAGTTATCTTATCATTTCCTTTCTTTCCAACCAAATCTTCAAAACCCTGGGCAAGGACATAATATCCCTGAACTATGCAAGTCTTTATACAATTTCTTAGGGAATGAAGACGGAATCACTTAACATTTGGAGGTGTGGCATGAATATGAAAATTGTTTTTAACGAAAGCCTTTTTGAGGATCTAAAGGCAAGTTTGGAGTGGGATGGTCGAGAAAAGATTGTATACCTGCTTTGTAATTGCACGCAGTATAAAAATTCAATCAAATTGTTACCCTATAAATTAATTGTACCGGAAGAAAAGGATTACATCAGCCGTTCGGCTGGGCATATCAAAATTGATAGAAAATTTATCACCTCTGTTTTTAAAAAAGCTGTTGAAGAATGTGCTGATGTTATTTGGGTTCATATTCACCCTGAAGGTGCTGGCGGTGAATTTAGTTTGGTTGATAAGCATCATGAACCTATTTTAATGAGGCATATCGCAGAGCAAGTCAAAGGCGTTTATAATGCGTCAATGGTCTTTTCCAATGATTGCAGCGAGCTTGACAGCTGGTTTTATGATCGTGAAAATGATGAA
Organism: uncultured Desulfobacula sp.; assembly: GCA_964457495.1. GTDB lineage: Bacteria > Desulfobacterota > Desulfobacteria > Desulfobacterales > Desulfobacteraceae > Desulfobacula. The sequence continues at coordinate 31,120 of CAYWGN010000018.1, read as the reverse complement.
CTCGTGCCGGTAGAGAAAATTATTGTTGTTGGAAAGAATGATTTGAAGGTTTTCATTCCTACAGGATCTCAATCTCAAGCTGGTAATCGCGTTGAAAATCTAAGGTATGATCGGACTATCAAGGCTTTTGGAAAGCAGGCTGTTGAGATGTTAAGTTATCTTGATGTTGGTATTGTTGGTGCGTCAGCTCTTGGTGGTCCGAGCAGTGAGATGGTTGCTCGGGATGGATTCAAGTCTACTGCATTTTGTGACCCTGATATTATTGATGAGACCAATCTTAACAGACTTATTGGGACTTGCCCTGATGATATCGGCAGATCCAAAGTTGAATTTTATGCTGAATATGCCAAGAAGATTAATCCTGATGTTAAAGTGTCCTGTTTTAAAAAGAGTTTTTATGATGATGAAGTCCAGCAGGCTTTTGCTCAGGTGGATATCCTTTTAGGTTGTGTTGATTCTGAGGTAAGGCTTAGCATCAACAGTTTAGCTATGGCAAATAGGATTCCATATTTTGATATGGGTGCAGCGATTGTTCGGAAAGATGGTAAAGTTCAATTTAAGGGTGGCCAGGTATATTCTATTATTCCAGGTCGGAATGTTTGTTTAGAGTGCTCTGGTGTTTTTAATAATCTGAAAAGCAGGTTTTGGTCAGAAGCCAAAAAGGAAAAAGAGCGTTCTATGGGATATTTGAAGGATGAGGAGGATAATGATTCTCATCCTTTGGTATCTCATCTGGATTATGTCATTGCAGGTTTTGGATATCATGAAATGCTTTCATATATCTGGGGGCAGGGCACAGAACATTTCAAGGTTTACATTGATATGGTGAAAAGCAAAACAAGTGTCGCTGGCATTGAAACAGGCGGGTGCATGTATTGCCGGGATCTTTTAGGGCAAGGGGATAAGGTTTCAGCTTATGTCCCTCAAAAAGATGAAGAACTTAATGTTCCAAACAATTTATTTGAAAAACAACCAACAGATCAACCGGTTGCGGCAGTCATTGAAGAAGAACAATCTGAAGAGCCAGTGGAAAGTGAGGTGTAACATGTATGAATATTGCGATCCTCAACTTAAAAAAAGAGCGGTTGATAAATTCAAGAAATTTTCATGGAGCCTTATAGATCCAGGAATGTCCATGAATTTCCCAAAAGCTTTTTTGGTTAAGTGTTGCCCTGTTTGTGGTAAATCGCGTGATGAACATGAACGTCGACCGGGTAATCACAAGGTTACAAAATCAATGTGTTCAAGTCATTACCATAATCTCATTTTGGATAATGCCGGTGATAGGAAATGTATGATCTGTGGCGATCCTTTAAATACTAAAAAGGTTGATGCACAGTATCTTGAGCCGGGGCATATAAGACATCATATTCATGAAGGGTTTTGTCTTTTGCGTTGGATAATCATTCACAGTATATCAGTTGGGGAGCAAGACATTATTGATTTTCTCAGCAAGGATTATATATGGGATAGTATATTTTTCCGAAGTTTCGTTGTGGGAGGGCGAGTTGTTGAGAATTATCCAGTTGAAAAAAAGAAAGCAATCGCTCCTGACATTCAAATTTTAAGGGATGATAGATTTAAAATGGTTTTCCAGTCACAACATAATTTTGATGGGTAAAGGTAATTATGTCGCTATTCATGACATTAACAATAATAATATCTTGTAGGAGGTAGCTATGGAAGAATATTATTTTTTTTCAGATTTTAAGCAAGCTGCAATGCAGTATTTCATGCAATGTCCTGATAGGTTATTGCTCCCGATGACTGATATCATGTTCACACATTCATTTATTGCGGGGTGTTGTCCTGTGTGCGAAGCAGCCCTCAATACAGGGCATATCCCTATGGTCTGGTCTGGCAGTTCATTATGCCTGGATTGTCATAAAGAGCTTATCGAAGATAAAATGGGTGATCCATTATGTTTAACATGCCAGGATTATCTTGATGAAGAAAAGCTCAATATGCAGTTCGACAACCATAAGGATATTCGAACCCATATTCATGAAGGTGAGTGTTTATATCGGTTTGTCATCATTCATCTGTTTGCAAGGAATGATAGAGATATTCAGCGTTTTGTAATACAAATGTATGGGGTTCAGACACTTTACCAGCCTCAACATCAGTCTATACGAGATTTTTATCCAATCAAAAAGGAAAATTGGAAAGATTATTTACCAAAATATATTTTCGATGAAATGAATGGACTCTCTGGTAATGGTGTTATGGATGCAGAATATCAGGAGGTTTATCCGCAGCAAATTCAGCCACAAGGTGCCTTACCTCAAGCCGTTAAGGCGCTTCCTAAGCCAAGGAAGTTTCTCCCGAATTTGATGCGATTTTTAAGGTGAATATTCTGCATGTGCCACGGAAAGGGTGTGTAAATTAGGGTTTTTGATTTATACAGATCGATTATCGGAAGGCTCAGGATCTTATTGGTTTTGGGCCTTTTTCTTGATATATACTTTAGGTTGGTTGGGAGCAGTTTTAGACTATATTGAATGTTTTCAGGCCGTTATATGCCAATTGAAGTTGTGCTTTGCAACGATGATAAATTACACGTCCCCTTGGGGACGCCACTTGAAATAATAAGGCTTTCAGCGTTTTGCTGTGAGCTTTTTTATTTTCAAGGAAATATCAAGGCATCAATAATTGTTGCAAGGCAGTCTGCCGTTTGCTGATATCCTGGTTTTTGATCGCCATTGCAAGGGCTCTTCGGGTACCAACAAAGATGGCTAGTTTTTTTGCTCTTGTTATCCCGGTATAAATTAAATTCCGAAAAAGCATTTTAAAATGCTGGGTAAGAATCGGGATAATTACAACTTCAAATTCACTTCCCTGGGATTTGTGTATGGTGATGGCATAAGCCAAATCAAGCTCCATTATATCATTTTGCCTGTAATGAATCAGCCGGTTATCAGGATAGAAAGCAATCGTACAGGTCAAGTTGATATTATCAATATCTGAGATTACGCCGATATCACCGTTAAAGACACCCAAATCATAATTGTTGCGCTTGTGAATTACCCGGTCGCCAATCCTGAAAATTCTTTCACCAACCTTTAATTGCTTTTTGCCTTCAATAAAAGGGTTTGAAGTTTCCTGGATCATGTTGTTTAAACTTATCGTTCCAAGGCTTCCCCTTGTCATGGGAGAAAGAATTTGTATCTCACAGGCGCCATGATATTTAGGTATCCATTCCTGGTAAAGCATTCTAACAACATCCAAAGCAGAAAATCCATAATGAAGAGATGACCAGGGATGAACTTTTTTTACAACAGAAAGTAATTCTTGAACCTTGGTTTCAGCTTTATACACTTTTTGCAGATCCACATATTCAAATTTTTTAGGAATTATTATCTCTGTTTCATAGGGAATCACTGGTTCTTGAATCCGAAACTCAAAAAAATCAGAACCATCAGATTTTTCAGATATATTGCTTTCTAATTCCCAAAGTTTGAGGTCATAAAATTTTTTTACCCTTGTAATAAAACTTATCTGGTCTTTGGTTGCTTCATCTGAATCAAGAAATAAGCAATCATTTTTATCCTGCCATATTTCAGGCTTTTTAAATGGTGATTTAATCCAGGGCATATCCCCTTTATTGATCTGATGGGCATATTTGATGATCAGAGATTCCTGGGTCTGCCGAAATATTTTTGTCAGTTTAAAACAGGGAACAACCTTAGACATAATTATATCTTTTAAAACATTGCCGGCACCAACCGAGGGTAATTGGTCTGAATCTCCAATGAAGAGCACTTGAGCATTTTTAGGAACTGCCTTAAGTAGCGATGCTGTTAAGTTGATATCAAGCATTGAACATTCATCAACAATGAGAAAATTTGTCTTTAAAGGTGTTTCTTCATCTTTTTTAAATTTACCGCCTTGCCACCCTAATAATCTATGGATTGTTTTGGATTCCTTCCCAATAACATCCGTCATCCTTTGAGCTGCTCTGCCGGTTGGTGCAGCCAAAAGGACCTTTAAGCCCATAGCCTCTATTAATTTAACAATTACAAGAGTCGTGGTTGTTTTACCACACCCGGGTCCACCCGTGAGAATTGAAAATTTTTCGCAAACAATGCCTTTGGTAGCGGCTGCTTGTTCATCGCTTAAATAAATGTTTTTTGCTTTGCAATACAAAGATATCCAACGCTCAATTCTTATTTTTTCAACCGTTGGCGGATTGCCAATAGCCATAATTCTTTTTGCAACATAAAGCTCATCAAAATATAAAGATTTTGAATAATAGCAATGTTCACTGGTGTCAGCTTCCACAATAAGATCACGAACCATGAGAAGTTTTTTTTTCTTCATATATTGCAACAGCTCAAGCAGTTTATCAGATAGATCCAATTGTAATAATTCTTTGACCTGTTTATTAATTTGAGATTCTGTCAGATAACAATGTCCAAAATTCCTGCTTGCAGCCAAAACATGCTTAATGCCTGCCATTATTCTCTGCTGGCTGTCATGTTCAAGACCAATACTTAAAGCAACTTTATCTGCAGAGAAAAAACCAATTCCATAAAAGTCATTTGCCAACCGGTAAGGATCTTCTATAACAATTCTTATGGCATCATTGCCGTACTCTTTATAGATCCTTACCGCAAATAAGGTACTGATGCCATGGAATTGTAAAAACATCATGACTTCTCGAATTGCTTTGTGCTCTGTCCAGGCACAACTGATCATATCCAGTTTTTTTTTGGCTATGCCGGGAACTTCTGTGAGTCTTTCAATATCTTCCTCAAATATATCAAGGGTTTGTTCGTTAAAATGATGGACTATCTTTTGGGCAGTTTTAGGCCCCACGCCCTTAATAAGGCCTGAACCAAGATATTTTTCCAATGCAGCTGTTGTTGCCGGTTTTTTTTCTTTGGCGACACTTGCCAGGAACTGGCGGCCATATTTAGGATGACTAGTCCAAGACCCTTGGAATTCCATTGTAGCACCAGCAAATACCTTTGTCTGATGCACAATGACAGTTTCTTGCCCCTGGGGATTATTAAAGGGCATTACTCTGAGAATTGACCAGCCATTGTCAGGGTTATGAAACGTGACCCGATCCACGATCCCCTTTAAAATCTCATTTATAATACCCGTTTGATTAACAACCTGCTGTCTCATCTTATCCTAACCCTTGACAATTTCCATACAATGACAGTAGATACACCAAAACAATACATGTTTTCAATACGTTAATCAAAAGGATTGAAAAACGCGCTTAGGAAACGTATTTTTTGACAATATATTAGAATATGGAGGCAGGTCCCTTATGACAAATCCCAGGCATTATCTTTTTTTGACAATTCTTTACCTTCTGGTGGTGGCAGGCATCTGTGCTCTCCTGTTTACGCCCCTTAAAGCTGCCTTCATGGCTAACTGGGGTTTTAATCTTCTTATTTTTGCAGCTCTTTGTGTGGGCGTTGGCATTAATATCTACCAGATCCAGAGGCTGGAGCCTGAAATCAAGTGGATTAAAATTTTCCGCACCGGTGATCTGGGTTTGTCTGTTACTGAACCACCAGCACTGCTTTCTCCCCTTGCCAAACATCTGGAAGCGATTCACCGGGACCGGTTCCGTTTGTCGGCCCTGTCCCTTAACACGGTTCTGGACGGGATACGAGGCCATTTGGATGAGTCCAGGGAAATCTCCAAATATATGATCGGTCTTCTGGTGTTCCTGGGACTTTTAGGTACTTTTTGGGGATTGCTCCAGACCATCGGTTCTGTGGGACAGGTAATCAGTGGTTTGGACGTGGGCACCCGGGATTTTGTCAATGTGTTTAGTAATTTAAAACAAGGGCTTGAAGAACCGCTTAAAGGGATGGGAACAGCCTTTAGTTCCTCCCTGTTTGGTCTGGGCGGCTCGCTGGTGCTGGGATTTGTCGATATTCAGGCGGGTCATGCCCAGAACCGGTTTTTCAATGAAATGGAAGAATGGTTGACCGGGGTCACCCACCTTGTGGAAACCGATGACATGCCTGAAGCCAATTCCAATCTTTCTGTTGCAGCGCTACAGGATATTGACAATCACCTTAAAATAATAATCAAGCAGACCCATAAAAATAACCAGGTCATGGCTCATATATTAAAACAGCAGATTAAACCATCAGGGGACAACCCGGACCTGAAGGAATAACAGGAGATCGCAATGTTATCCAAAACGCGGCGCATATCAAGTCCTATTACAGCCTGGCCAGGGTATGTTGATGTCCTGTCAGCGCTGTTAATGGTGGTTATTTTTGTGTTGATGATCTTTGTTTTGGCCCAGTTTCTGCTCAGCGAGGTACTCTATGGCCAGAAAAATGAACTGGCACTTCTCCATGATCAGGTCAGTGAACTGGCCGCGCTTTTGGGGCTTGAAAAGGAACAATCCAGCCAGTTGAATACTGAGGTCGGCCGTTTGTCAGATGCCATCATCGGGCTATCCGAAGACAAGGACGTGCTCATGTCCCAGGTTGCAGAGGATTTGGCCCGGTCTCAAAAAGATAATGCCCAGATAAAACAGCAGATGTTGAACATTGGCAGCCTGAATGAAGACATCCAGACCTTGACCCGGGTAAAGGATGACCTGGAGCAAAAGGTGGCAGACCTTGCCGTATCCCTTTCTGATAGGGACTATCAGGTTTCGGTATTGCGGGACCGTTCAAAGGCACTGACTGCCAGACTGGCGGATAAAGAAGAAATGACTATATTGGCTCAGGAAAAGATTGAGGAGCAGGATATCAGGATCCAGGCCCTTTCCGTGGTGATTGAATCCCAGAAAGAAGCCTTAGCTCAGGAAAAACAGCTATCTGCCAGCGTCAGTTCTGAAGTGGCTTTTCTTTCCGACCAGATCACCAAACTTCGGTCCCAGTTGAGGATGATCAGTGATGCATTATCACTGACAAAGGCACAGGGCCAGGAAAAAGATGAAAAAATTGTTGAGCTTGGCAAACAATTGAACATTGCACTGGCCCGGAAAGTAAGTGAACTTCAAAAATACCGATCAGAATTTTTTGGGAGGCTACAGAAAATTTTAGGCAATAACCCGGCCGTAGAAATACAGGGGGACAGGTTTGTTCTTCAGGCAGGCCTTCTTTTTGAATCCGGGTCCGCCAACCTGGGCATCCAGGGTCGCAGTCATCTCACAACCCTGGCAAATACGCTGTTAGAGATTTCCAGGAAAATTCCAAATGAGATTAACTGGATATTGCGAATTGACGGTCACACAGACCGGGTTCCCATTAAAACCAGGGACTTTTCGTCCAACTGGGAGTTATCGGCTGCCCGGGCAGTCTCTGTGGTCCGATTTTTGAGTCAAAAAGGCATTCCGGAAAAAAGGATGGCAGCTGCCGGCTTTAGTAAATACCACCCCATAGACCCGGCAGACACACCTGCAGCTTATCAAAAAAATAGACGAATTGAAATCAAGCTGACAAGCCAGTAGGCAGTCCCTATGTTTGGTTTAATTTAAATAGGCATCATCATACCTATTTATAAATATTTCAATATATTGTATAAGATAAAAGTTATTTTTGTTTATTTTTTTGGAGGTTAAAATATGAAACCGGTTGTGGCCATTATTGGCCGGCCCAATGTGGGGAAATCCACTTTATTTAATAGGATTACACGCGCTAGAAAAGCGCTTGTTGATGATTTTCCTGGTGTAACAAGAGACCGGCATTATGAGGATGCACAATGGAATGATGTTGAATTTACAGTGATCGATACAGGCGGGTTTTTAAGTACAGATGATGATTATTTTGCCTCCCAGATTAAAGCGCAACTGACAATTGCGGCAGAGCAGGCCGATGTTCTCATTTTCATCATGGATGGCCGGGCAGGACTGTCGCCCTACGACCGGGAGCTGGCAGATTTTTTGCGCAGGATGTCCAAACCTGTATTTTACCTGATCAATAAAATAGAAAGCTACAAACAGCATGACGAACTTTTAGAGTTTTATTCATTGGGCATTGATTATTTTTACGAGGTTTCAGCAGAGCACGGTATTGGTGTGGGGGACTTTTTAGATGACCTTGTGGAAGCTCTGCCGGAATATGAGCAGGTCCAGGAAGATGACGAGACTCTGATTAAAATTGCCATTGTGGGTCGGCCTAATGTGGGGAAATCTTCCCTTGCCAATCGTCTGTTTGGCGAACAGCGACTTGTGGTCAATGAAAAGGCCGGCACCACACGGGATGCCATAGAACTTAATTGTGAGCATAAAGGCAGGCAGTTTATACTTGTGGATACTGCGGGTATTCGGCGTAAGGGCAAGGTCACCCAGAAACTTGAAAAATTTTCCATCCTGAAATCATTAAAGAGTCTTGATGATTGTGATGTGGCGTTAATTTTGATTGATTCGGATGAAGGCATTACAGATCAGGATATTACTATTGCAGGATATGCTGAGGACAGGGGATGTGGTGCCTTGTTCCTGTTAAACAAGTGGGATCTTTTAGATGAAGAGCGGAAAAGTGTTAAAAAGTATATGGAGGATTTAAGGGATAAGGCAAAATTTTTATCCTATGCGCCTGCCATGACGGTTTCAGCCCTTACCGGACAAAGATGCCATAAGATCCTGGATGAAGTGGTCAAAATTCATAAAGAATATTGCCACAGGATTAATACGGGTGTTCTGAACCGAATTATTGAAGATGCTGTTTACCGGACAGAACCTTCATTGCATAAAGGGAAAAGGTTAAAATTTTTCTACGCCACGCAGGTGGCTACAAAACCGCCGTCTTTTGTTTGTTTTGTCAATTTCCCCAATGCAGTTCATTTCTCATATAAGCGCTATTTGCTCAATCAGTTAAGGCAGATGATTCCATTGGAAAAAACACCTATCAAGCTCTTTTTCAGGGAAAAAACAGGCAGGATAAAATTTACCGGTAATTCAAAAGAAGATGAAAGAATTTTTCAGAAAAAGAAAAAACATAATACCCAAAGACAAAAAGAGAGAACAGAACAGAGCAAAAGAAAAAGACAAAGGGATAAGGACAGCACTTAACGAGAATGGATCTTTTTGAATCTCATAGTTTCCAAGATAAATCTCTGACCCGTCCTTTGGCTGACAGAATACGTCCGAGAACCCTTGATGAACTTGTGGGCCAGGAGCATCTAACGGGTAAAGGAAGCCTTCTACAAAAAGCCATTGAAGATGACAGGGTGTTTTCCATACTTCTCTGGGGACCGCCTGGATGTGGAAAGACAACTTTGGCAGGCATTATTGCCAAAGAAACAAAATCTGAATTTGTAGAAATATCTGCTGTCCTGTCCGGGGTTAAGGAAATCCGCCAGATTATCGAACAGGCCAAAAAAAAACGGGCATTGTATAAAAAACAAACCATTCTTTTTGTGGATGAAATCCACCGGTTTAACAAGGCCCAGCAAGACGCTTTTCTCCTTCATGTGGAAAAAGGGCTGATTGTCCTTGTGGGGGCCACCACCCAAAATCCTTCCTTTGAAGTCATTCCTGCCCTGGTATCCAGATGCAGGGTCTTTACTTTGAAAAGCCTTGAAAAGAAAAATATTTTAACCATTTTAAAACGGGCATTGATAGATCCTGAGAACGGTCTGGGACTTGAGAAAGAAAGGCTGTCTGATGATGCGCTTGACCATATTGCAATGGTGTCCGATGGCGATGCCAGGATTGCTTTGACCAATCTGGAGACGGCAGTGTTGCATTTCGCACAAAAAAAACAGATTAATATCCAGGATGTTGAGATAGCCATAGAAAAAAAATCGCTTTTATATGATAAGGCAGGAGAAGAGCATTTTAACCTTATTTCCGCATTTATTAAGAGCATGCGGGGGAGTGACCCGGACGCAGCAGTGTATTGGCTTGAGAGGATGCTTATGTCAGGCGATGACCCCTATTACATGCTCAGGAGAATGATTCGATTTGCTACAGAAGATATTGGAATGGCTGATCCGGGAGCTCTGACCATGGCGCTGAATGCCAGTGAATCCTTTCGAATTTTAGGCCACCCCGAAGGGGATGATGCTATGTTTCAGGCTGCCATCTACCTTGCAACTGCTCCCAAGAGTAATGCAGTTTATGCGGCTCATAAACAGGTCAAAAAAACGATTCAAAAAACCGGTTACTCCCAGGTTCCGTTCCACATAAGGAATGCTCCGACAAAGCTGATGAAAGACTTGGGTTATGGTAAAGGATACAAATATGCTCATGATTATAAAGATGCTTTTTCCCCCCAGTCCTATCTGCCAAAGGATCTTGAAGATCAACGGTTTTATTATCCAACAGACCGGGGATACGAGAAAATAGTAAAACTCAGGCTTGAAGCCTGGATCAAATTAAAACAAAATAAACAACCATGATGCAGTTTAATCAAATGCTTTTTATTGTGGTGAATCAGTTGGCGGATTGTCTGAAATGCATGAGCCTGCCAAGGGCCAGATCGTACTCGTTCCAGTCATCCAGATAGGTGCTTAACGCTTCTTTGTAATGAAGGGATGCTTTTTCCCGGTTTTGATCCCCTTCTGCCCACAGGCCCAGTGCCGTGTGCAGGGTAATTAATTTTTCAGGTTTTTTGCCGGCAAGTTTAATCATTGTATCCTCTTGTGTTTTCAAAATAAGGTTCTTGCTTATAATGCTGTACCAGGGGGCATGGGTTTCTTTTGAAAATTTTGTTAAATGATCCATGGATTCCTGTTGTTTTCCCATGATTTTCAGGATTTCTCCTTTTAATAATCCCAGGCTGAGGCTTAAAGTGGACTCACGGGTGGGTTGTTTAAAGTAGATATCAATGAAATCCATTGTTTTTTGCCATTCACTGTGGATGGCATGGAAAAAGGCGATTTTTCCTACAATGGTAAGGTTTTCAGGTGCCAGTTCACGAAGTTTGACATAGATTTGGATTTTTTCTTCATGGTTGAATTTATCCGACTCAAACTTTTGAATCAATTCAACCATCTTATTTCTGTGTTCAGATGCTGAGGCCCTGTATTCTTTGGCTTTCTGCCTGAAAGTTTCCATATCCTCTTTGTGTACCTGTTTATTTTCCATAAATGCTTCAAGCCCTGCCTGAATATGGTTCAGCCTTGAAAAAGACAGATAATAGACCCAATCATTGATATCCGCACTTAGAATAGATTGTTTAAACATTTGTTGGGCTTTTTCTAATTCATTGTTTTTTTCTGAAATAAGCCCTTCAATAAAGAGCCTCCAGCTTTTTTCAGACTGGTTTTCATAGTCAATAAACTTAAGGTCCACCCTTTTTTTATTTTTTAATAACTTTGCCAGATAGCTCAGGAATTCATCTTCTTCATACCAGTCCATGTTAAAAAGTCTTTTTGTAAGGGTGTCAGTATTTTCATGATTTTTAACCCAGTCAATAACGTAGAGCATCAGCCTGGATGTTGTGTTTTCCTGTTCGATTAATGAAAAGGTTTTAAAAAAATGTCTGCTTTTATCAAGATCCCTGGTGCTAAAATTCAGCATCCCTGCAGCAAACAGCAGGACAGGGTCTTTGCTTGTTTTAAGCATGGTTTCACAAAGATCTGCAGCGGCCTTGAATTTATTTTCAATGGCAAGGCTGGTAATCTGTTCTAATTTTTCTGTCAAAGAAAAATCAAGGATTCCATCCCAATGGGGTTGGCCTGTTTTGATGGATTCAATAAATTTAGCCGGTTTTGAAATGGGCAGTATCAGCCCAAAATCTGATAAAGGTGTGCGGACTTGAAAATAACCACTTGCCTGGTCTGTTACCACACCGGAAGCAATCCCGATAACCCGTCCTTTAGCATTGATAGCAGGCCCGCCACTGTTACCTTTATAAATAGAAGAGTCCACCTGGATGATTTCCTTGGTGGTTCTTCTGACATGCCCTCTGGTAATACTTGTATTAATATGATCATCCTGGGTGATGTTTCCTAAGGGGAATCCTAAAATTATGACAGGAGAAAGACGCGGGATATCAACGGAGACAATCGTTGTTTCAAGGGGCAAAGGTTTCAGGTGGGAAGGCAGGCCATCGATTTTTAAAACCGCGAAATCATTTTTAAAAGGAGATTTTATCATTTCCCCGGTTTTTAAAGAAGACCTTGGAACCCCAACGATTCTCAAGTTGCCTTTGTCATTGGTAGTGTAAGCAGATGAGAGAAAATAAGAATCCGATAATTCTGCACTGCCTCTTAAAGCCGGTAAACGGTTGAAGGCTTTTTCTCCTTCAAACCACAAATACATCCTGTGATCAAATTCAACAGGCTTTTTTAAAACAGCATGCTGGTTATAAACCTGGAAAAGGGTAGTGTCATCAAGCCAGGGGCAGGCGACATGACGGTTGGTAAGAAGATATCCCTTGCTGTCCACCAGAAAGGCTGTGCCTTCCACCCTATTTTTATATATAATTTGTTTGGTGTCAGACAACCAGTATTCCACCATTAAAAATGCAACAGAACTGGCATAGGATTCAACAAAGTTAGAAAGTACCGCTTCTTTTTTGTTCTTATCAAAATTGACATACAGCCATGAGATGGTACCAAAGGTTATAATTCCCACAATAATTAAAATCAGCAATACCACTATTTTTTTAAACCACCGCAATTCCTTGAGCAGCCTGGGTTTTTTTTTATATGGGGATGGATGCTGGTCTGAATAGGGCAGTCGGTCTAAAATATGGGATAACGCCGACACAACTCTGCCCATGGTTTGCGGCCGCAGATCCGGATCATCCGACAACATTATTTTGATTAGAACGGCAAGTTCAGGGTCCAGGCCTTTTAATTCATCAACCTTTGATGAAAAATTTTTCAGGTTGTGATCTGCTGTTAACAGCTCAATAAATAGTTTTCCAAGGGACCAGATACCACTTTTAAAATCAATGGCTCTCTGGTTGATAATGTCGGGATGGCATTCGATAAGTTTTTTCATCATGGGACCGTGGTGAGTTGCCCTTGCATTCAGGAATCTGGAAAACTTGTAATTGATTTTTACATTGAGATTTTCCATATTTTTTTTGGGGATCAGGATATCATCAAGAATCAGGTAAGGCATAAAATGATCTTTTTGATGCAATAGATCAAGGACAGATGCGATATTATGGAAAAGAGTGACTATTCTACGTTTGTCATTCAATAGACCGGACACAAAGATAGAGCCCCAATCAGCTGCATCAACCCATTCACTGGTCCTGTACCAGAGCCCCTCATTACTTTTCTTAACAGCATAATGCTGGACAAAGTGCTCGGATGGCAGTTTGTTGAGTTCTTCGAGTTCTTTTTCAAGACGTTTGGCAACACGGTCATCAACACCTGATTTTTTTGTGAATAATCTGATGGAGACTGGGGTTTTCCCGGGGTCTTTTATGGCCTTGCAGACAAGAGAGGACCGGCCTTCATGGATAATCTTCAAGATTCGGTAATCATCAATGTATTTTATGCCGTCTACGATGTGGTTGCCGCAGTCCGGGCATGTAGTGATTTTTTCAGAAAGAATTTGTCCGCATGATTTACATTTTTTCATAATAAGAGCTCGCTGTCGATTTTTTAAGTTTGCATGAAGATGGATTGCAAACTTAGGGTTGTCATTGCAAGATGAGACCTTTTTCTTTTATAATAAGGTGTTTAGCAAAAAGAGTCAAGAAAGGGTAAATAGAGCCGACAGACATTAAGGGGTTAAAGGATTTTAGGCCTATAATTTGAAATTTTTTATACCAAATCGGCAATATTCATGTTTTTGGAAGGATTAAAGGCAATCTTTATTTTTTGCCCAACCATATTTTCTGATGTAAGCTGCTTAAAGATTTCCAGATGGCTTTGTGTTCTGGCAATAAATCTGTAATTGTCCAGTGTCCTCCCATAGATAACTGCATAAGAGGGCTTCTGGTCTGTTGAATAGATCACAGTATAGGTCTCAATGGTTCCTATCCCTGTGACCTGATCTTTAATTTTCACGGGTCCTTTTCCTGCAAAACAATTTTTTTGATCTATTAAATCATGGTCTTTGAATTCACTCGTTAAAGGTGTTGACCCGTAGACGCCTGCTGCATGTTTATGCATAAACCATCCAAGGGCTGTGACAAGACCGTTTGATTTTTCCCCAATGGAAATCTTTTCAACAAGTGTGGCTACCCCGTGGAGGCTGTAATTATTCCCCGGGCCCCCAAAAAAGCCAAGTCCTCCAGTCAGGGTCAATGGTCTTGGGTCGTCATTTTTTATTCCAATCATTTTTTTTGCAATGGAAACCGCACAGGGAAAGCATGAATAGAGATCAAAACAATCCAGGCTTTCCAAAGGCATGCAGGATCTTGCCAATGCTTTTTCAACGGCAGCCTTGAGAGGTGGGCTGGATGTGAAATCAGATTTTTCAATCATAAAGCGCTGTCGGTCCTGGGCATACCCTCCACCAAGGAAATAGACAGTCTGTCGGTTTTTTTGTGAATATTTTTTTGCTGTCTCTTCTGACATTAATATGACAGCAGCCCCCTGATCAACGGTAACAAATGAATTCATGTACTTGGTATAAGGAAATGCAACAGGTCTGTTTGTTGGGCCGGGTGTGATGATCTCTTCAGGGGTTCGCATGGATTTTGTCCAGGCATAGGGGTGATCTGCTGCTATTTCACTGAATTTAGCCCACATCTTACCAACCTGCATGAGGTAAGCTTGCAGATCCAGACCGGATGCAGCCCATAGTGCAGTCTCAAAAAGCGGGAATCCATGCATGGGATATTCAATACCATGTTGATTCTCCAAAGTTGTGGAACCGATAAGATCATCTCCGGTATACTCTTTGGGTATGCCCCTGAACAGGGCGCTTTCAATCTTTTTTGGATTTTTTTTTCTTTGGATATAGGTTTCGGCACCCACAATGAGAACTGAATCCAGTTCATTGCGGGCAATCATGCCGGCTGCAATGTTGATAAGTGTCTGCGGAGAGTTGCCGCCAATCCCGGAAACATGGGTGAACTTTGGCCTGACGTCTAACTTTTGGGCAAGCTGTTTGGCAGGCGATGTGTAGTGGTGGCTTAAAGTCCTGACTATCATGATCCCATCCAGATGAGTCAGGGCTGATTTCGAAGTCAGCATTTCAGCAGCTCTCCTGGATGCCTGGGCCATCAATCCCATGGGATTTTTTGCTGTTCGGTCCAATGTTTTTGGCTGAGTGATCTGGCCCCATCCTCCAACAACAACTTTTCGTTCCATGGCAAAAGAAATCCTTTTTCAATACAGGTTGTGCAAGTGTTGCGTAAAATATATGATTTGTCAACGTTATCGTTAGATTTGTAAAGCTTTGAAATACTTGTTTTCGTTAGGCCAGTCAAGGCACGATATAACCCTTGCTGAAAAACTAAAATAGCCGGTTTATTTTTTTTAAAAGTAGTTGGAATATTTGCTTTGACACCTGATTTTTCATCTCAACAAATTGTAAATTTGGCATTTTTTGATTTTATTTATATGCTGTTTTCATAATGTAGTATATAATGATTCAAGTTGAATAGTTAGAGCTCTAACGAAAATCGCTAATTTTTCCGATTACTGCAATGAATCCTATAATATTTTTAGGGGTGAAAACATGGAAAAAATTTTTAACGGTCAAAAGACAGCGAAATTAGGTACTGAAAAAAAGCCCGCTGTTGTTAATGTACAAACCGAAGAAAGAGTAAAAGAAGTCTCATCAATATTTGAAGAAAAGGGTTGGGAATATACAATTGGATTAGAGCCAGATAAGCCAGAGGATATTACCGATTTAGAAATATTGTTGAATTTACCAAAATCAAAGATAGCTGAAAAGAAAGTTGGCCGCAACGAGCCCTGTCCATGTGGAAGCGGGAATAAGTATAAAAAATGTTGTGGCAAATAAAGCTATTTGATATTTCAAAAGATTAATTTAAGCATAACCAAAGGCTTCGCTCTGATGGCTGGAAGCCATGGTTTTACCGCCACATTCCGGCGCAATTTATTTTCAAACAAGGAGAAATAAATATGGGTGAGAAAGGGAAAAAAGACAAAGGCAAAAAGGAACAACAGAAAAAGGCTGTTCTTAATCCAAAGGAAAAACGAAAATTGAAAAAGGAAAAGAAGAAATAAAACATAGGCATAATTCCTTGTTTTTTATTCTCCTCTTTGTTATTTGTCTTAATAATTATAGTTAAAATGTAATATTTAATAACTCAATTTTCGGCCTTAAGTCCTTTGCAGACGGGGTCAGGCTTGTTTATTATTTTTTTATCAATCAATCGACAAAAAAAATGCAATAATGCAAGCCTGATTCCACTCAAATCTGGCAACTCCGAAAGTTGAGTTAATAATGAAAAAATCAATGTTGATGGAGGCTTTAAATGAAAAATGTTGTTATCGTCAGTGGTGTCAGAACGCCGGTAGGATCCTTTGGTGGTTCCTTGAAAAGCATACCTGTGGTTGATTTAGGTACAATAGTAATGAAAGATGTTCTTAAAAGAATCGGATTAAAACCTGCTGTAGATGCATACCAGGATGAATTTTCTCCTGATACGTTAAAAGATCAGGGCATGATCGATCTTGAAAAAAAAGGATATGATTATGATGATTCCTTTGCCCCTGTATTTATTGATGAAATTATCATGGGAAATGTTCTGCAGGCAGGGCAGGGCCAGAATACAGCCCGACAGGCTATGATTGCAGCGGGCATCTCAAGACATAGTACTGCTTTTACAATAAATAAAATATGCGGTTCAGGCCTTAAAGCCATTGCCCTTGGCGCTCAGGCCATTATGGCAGGAGGGGCAGAGGTGATTCTTGCCGGCGGCCAGGAAAGCATGAGCAATGCCCCCATGGCATTGAACAAGGCTAGATGGGGACATCGAATGGAGCTGACCGGTATCGGGCCGGTCCATGACTTGATGGTATTTGACGGATTATATGAAATTTTTTATGGATACCACATGGGCCTCACTGCTGAAAATATTGTAGAAAAATACGGTATCACAAGGGAAGAACAGGATCAATTGGCCTTGCTGAGCCATAATAGAGCGTTTGCTGCTGTGAATGATGGTACCTTTGCCGAAGAAATAGTACCAGTAGTGATCAAATCCCGCAGGGGAGATACCATTGTTGATAAAGATGAGCGCCCCATGGAAACCAGTATGGAAAAACTTTCCAAACTTCGTCCGGCATTTAAAAAAGACGGAAGTGTAACAGCAGGAAATGCATCTGGAATCAATGATGCGGCTGCGGCTGTTCTTTTGATGACAGAAGAAAAGGCAGATGAACTTGGTCTTGAAAAACTGGCAAAAATTAAAGGTTTTTCAGCTGGTGGGCTCGATCCTGCCTACATGGGCCTGGGACCTGTGCCGGCAATTAGAAAAGTGTTGAAACAGACGGGTATGAGCATGGATGACATTGACTTGATTGAACTGAATGAAGCATTTGCTGCACAGGCCATCGGATGTATGAGGGAACTTAATATTGATGTGGAAAAACCCAATGAACTTGGATCAGGAGTTTCAATAGGTCATCCCATAGGATGCACAGGGGCAAGACAGATGGTTACTGCCATTAACCAAATGAAAAGAAAATCCTATTCCACAGGTCTGATCTCCATGTGTATCGGTGGTGGTATGGGTATGGCAATGATTATCGAAAGATAAGGTTTTTGCTTTACTTGGATTCATTAAAATGGTAAAAAACTTTAGATTTTTATTAAAGTTTTAAATATTTGAAATAAAATGCATAAAGGGGTGTTTTTATTATGGATATTCCTAGAAAATTAGGCATATTAGTTTTTACAGCAGTACCGGCTATCGTTGGTGGCGGTATTGTATATCATTTTTTTGGAAGTTTTGTTCAAGTCATTATATTTGAGATACTTCTTGTTCTGGCAGCTCTTGGTCTCATCAGCAGTTAAAACAAAATGATTATTTGATTTGTGTAAAGCCGCATTTGTGCAAGTTACTTTGCATATCGTGGCTTTACATGGTTTTTAATCTTTTTTTAAACCTAACAGATTTGGTGAAACCTTGGAGCAAAGCATTTCTCAAAGAGCGGTTTTTATCTTTTTTATTGCGCTGTTCTGCATAGCGATTCTGCTTGCAGGCAATTTGATAGCCCCTTTTTTTGCTATTATCATCTTAGGGGTTGTGTCCACAGGGATTTTTAATTCGGTTTTCAAGTTTTTATCAAAAAAGCTGACACCGAAAATTGCGTCTATTCTTACCTGCATTCTGATTTTTTTTGTCGTGTTTATTCCAGTTGTCTTTTTTGTCGGGGTGCTTTCCAAGGAAGCGTTCAATCTTTATGTCATGGCTAAGGACGCAGTTTTTTCAAACCAATTAAAAAATCTGCTTGAAAGCACACAGGTCCTTGAACGGTTCAATGAGTTGCTGGTAAGGACAGGGATTGAAAAAGTGGTGACCTGGGATGAGTTGATCAGCCCCATCTCAGAGCTTGGAAAGATAGTGGGATTCTCATTGTTTGAACAGGCCAGGTTTTTTACATCCAATGTATTTAATATTGTCTTGTATTTTTGTCTGATGCTGATCGTAGTGTATTACATGCTCATAGATGGGGATAAGTTTATAAAATACATGTATGATCTGTCTCCTTTGTCGGACGAGCATGATGAAAAACTTTTTGAAAAATTTAAGGGCATGGCAGGTGCCGTTCTTATAGGGAATGGCCTTGGTGGCCTGATACAGGGTGTTGCAGGCGGAGCACTTTTTTTATTCCTAGGATGGAATTCTCCATTTTTATGGGGTGTGATTATGGGATTTCTGGCCTTTTTGCCCATTTTAGGTATTGGGATTATACTTATCCCTGCTGCGGCAATTTTGATGTTGAAATCTAAATTTGCAGCGGGTATTTTTGTGCTTGTTTTTTATGCGGTTCTTTCCTGGGGAGTTGAGTATGTTTTTAAACCCAAAGTGGTTGGTAACAGGGTGAGAATGCATCCGTTAATAGTATTTTTTGCAATTATTGGTGGACTTAAAGCATATGGAATACTCGGTATTATCTATGGGCCGTTGATAGCCACCTTGTTTTTAACCCTTGCAGATATATATTTTTCAAGTTTTCAGTTTATGGTTGAGCCTGGAAAGGTTCATATAGAGAAATAATTGGAGTTTAAACGTTGATTATTAATAAAGATATTAATGTGACTAGTATTGAGAAGGAGATGAAACAATCCTATCTCGAATATGCAATGAGTGTCATTATCGGAAGGGCGCTTCCTGATGTTCGTGACGGCCTGAAACCGGTTCACCGTCGTTCTTTGTACGCAATGCAGCAGGTAAGGAACGACTGGAATAAACCCTATAAGAAATCAGCCCGTATTGTCGGTGATGTTATGGGTAAATATCATCCCCATGGTGATTCAGCTATTTATGACACCATTGTCCGGATGGCCCAGCCTTTTTCGTTGCGGTATATGCTGGTTGATGGTCAGGGTAACTTTGGATCGGTGGATGGTGATTCACCGGCTGCAATGAGGTATACGGAAATCAGGATGCGTAAGATTGCCCATCAGATGCTTGCTGATCTTGAAAAAGAGACGGTTGACTTTATTCCCAATTATGATGAAACTCTTGAAGAACCGTCAGTATTACCTACAAAATTTCCTGCATTATTGGTCAATGGCTCCTCTGGGATTGCAGTTGGAATGACAACCAATATCCCGCCCCATAACATAAAAGAGGTTATTGCAGCGTTAAACCAACTCATTGATAATCCTTCAATGGGCATTGAAGATTTGATGGAATACATTCCCGGCCCTGACTTTCCAACCTATGGTCATATCTATGGCACCAAAGGCATTTCTGAAGCTTATCACAATGGGCGGGGGATTATTACTTTGCGTGCCAAGGTTGAGGTTGAGGTAAATCAAAAGTCTGGCCAGGAAACAATCATTGTGACCGAGCTTCCCTATCAGGTTAACAAGGCAAAACTAGTTGAAAAAATAGCTGAACTCATGCGTGACAAGGTCATTACAGGTGCATCCTTTGTCAGGGATGAATCCGATCGTGACGGAATGAGAATTGCCATTGGGCTTAAAAGGGACCAGATTAATGAAGTTGTGATTAATCAGCTTTATAAACATACCAACATGCAGACCAGTTTTGGAATTATCCTCCTTGCTATTGTTAATAACAGACCACAGCTTCTGACATTAAAAGAGATCCTGAATCATTTTATCGACCACCGTAGAAATGTCATTATCCGGAGAACAAGATTTGACTTAAGAAAGGCAGAAGAAAGGGCCCACATTTTAGAAGGCTTGAAAATTGCTCTGGATCATCTGGATGAAGTGGTGGCACTTATCCGGGCATCACATTCCCCTGAAGAGGCCAAAAACGGATTGATATCCACATTCAATCTTTCAACCATCCAGGCCCAGGCAATACTTGATATGCGTCTGCAAAGGCTTACAGGGCTTGAAAGGGAAAAAATAATTAGCGAATATGATGCCCTTTTAAAGGACATTGCCTGGTATAACGAAATTCTTTCAAGCGATGAAGTGGTCCGAGGGCTGATTAAGGATGAATTGACAGAACTTGACGAAGAATTTGGTGACAAAAGGCGTACAATCATAGTCGAAAGCACAGCTGAAATCAGTATTGAAGACCTGATTGCCCAGGAAGATATGGTTGTGACTGTGACCAGAAGCGGCTATATCAAGCGGAATCCGATTACTCTGTATTCAAGCCAGCACAGGGGCGGAAAAGGCAAAACAGCCATGGGGACAAAGTCTGATGATTTTGTTGAACATCTTTTTGTAGCATCCACCCACGCCACCTTTTTGTTTATTACCAATTTTGGAAAGGTTTATCAGTCAAAGGTTTATGAACTGCCCATGGCAGGACGCTCAAGTCTTGGAAAGGCCATTGTAAACCTTCTTAATTTTGATGAAGGTGAAAAACTTGCCACGGTATTAACCGTTGATGAGTTTGTTGAGAATAAGTATGTGGTCATGGCCACTAAAAAAGGAAGGGTGAAGAAAACCGACTTGATGGCATATTCAAGAAGAAGATCTGGTGGCCTGATCGGAGTCAAGCTTGCAGAGGGTGATGAGTTGATTGTAGCAAGAATAACCGATGGGAACATGAATATTTTTCTTGGCTCTGAAGGTGGCAAAGTGATCCGCTTCCATGAAGGGGATGTCCGTGCTACAGCCAGAGGTTCAATGGGTGTCAGGGGGATGAGAATCGACCAAAGTGTCAAGGTCGTGGGAATGGAAGTGCTTGGGCCGGAAGATACGCTTCTTACTGTGACTGAAAATGGATATGGAAAGCGATCATCAATTGAAGACTACAGAACCCAGACCCGTGGCGGTAAAGGTGTTTTTTCCATTAAAACCTCAAAACGGAATGGTAAGATGGTCTCCTTGCTTCTGGTAGATGATAATGATGAACTTATGATGGTGACAGATAAAGGAAAGCTGATTCGAACATCCATTAAAGGCATTAATGTGATCTCTAGAAACACCCAGGGTGTTAAACTGATTAACTTGTCACCTGGTGAAAAACTTATTGGAATTGCACGTCTTCCAGAGGAAGAAGATCAAGCAGGGGAAGATGATCAAAAGGATATAAATCTGGAAGACCTTCCTGTGGATAAGGAGAATGGAGACGGAGAAGTCATCGACTCATAAGGGAGAAGGACACAGAAAAAGGCTGAGGGACAGGTTTTTGAAAAGTGGTCTTCAAGGATTTCATGACTATGAAGTCATAGAGTTGCTGCTTTCCCTGAATACACCTCGAAAGGACTGCAAACAAAGCGCAAAACTGCTTTTAAAACAATTTAAAACATTTCAGGGGGTTCTGGAGGCAGGATTTGAATCACTCTGTGAAATAAAAGGCGTAGGACCTGCAAACAGTTTGGGTATCCGGTTGATTAAAGAAGTGTCTGACAGATACCTTGAAGCTAAAATAATATCAAAGGATGTGGTTCAAAATCCCAAGGACCTGATGGAGTATTTGC
The DNA here is from genome assembly GCA_964457495.1 of uncultured Desulfobacula sp. Lineage (GTDB taxonomy): Bacteria > Desulfobacterota > Desulfobacteria > Desulfobacterales > Desulfobacteraceae > Desulfobacula. The sequence continues at coordinate 9,214 of CAYWGN010000018.1, read as the reverse complement.
ACCACGCCATCGGACATAAAACAAAAGAAGTTTTTGTCGGGATTTTTCTTGATGCCAAAAACAGAGTACTGACATCTAAAATTCTTTTTACCGGTACCTTGACAACAAGCTCGGTCTATCCTCGGGAAGTCATAATAAACGCATTACAACATAATGCCGCCGCCGTTATTTTTGCACACAATCATCCCTCGGGAGATGTTGAACCTTCTAAAAGTGATATTCAGATTACAAGGAAACTATTTTTTGCATTAAAATATGTGGAAATTATATTGCATGAGCATATGATCATTGGTAATGAAGGGTTTTATAGTTTTGCAGCCCAGGGGCGCATATCAAAATTCAATAAAGAATTTGAAGACCTTAAATGAATAAAGTCAATGAAATTCCAGAATGTTTTGGCATCCTTGAAAAAATTTTTCCCATGACCGATAAGGGGTTAAGGCAGACCCCTGATGATTGTTTTTACCATTGCCCGGTTAAAACAAAGTGCCTGCAAAAGGCCATGACCACAAAAGATGGTATAAAAGTGGAAGAGGAAATTATTGAACGGGGAACCCAATCAGGTGCCATAAATTTTTTTGAGCGCTGGTCCCGCAAAAAACAGGTTCATAGAAAAAAGCAAAAATAATTATGGTGTGTTTTACCGAAAACCTGAAAATTTTTGTGAGCATATGCTCCTCTTTGAGCCGAGTACAAGGCGAGCGATAATTTTAACCGGAGGAATACATAAAGTATTTTGAGGATTAAAATTTGAGCCCAACGCAGTAATCGAGAAAATTGGCGGTTTTCGGTAGAGTACTATGGAGGAACCAATGAAATCTGTAAGAGATATTGAGGTGACATCAAAGAGAGTTTTTGTCCGGGTGGATTATAATGTGCCGGTTGATGAAAAATTAAATATTACAGACGATAACAGGATAGTAGCAACCCTGGATTTAATTAGATACTTGGTGGGGAAAAATGCAAAAATTATTCTGGCTTCTCACCTGGGCAGACCCAAAGGGAAAAAAGATCCAAAATTCAGCCTGTCAACAGTGTGTAAAAGGTTGTCCCAATTATTAAAAAAACAGATTTTTTTTGCAGACGATTGCATTGGAGATTCGGTCACAAAAATGGTCAGGCAACTTACCAGTGGTCAGATCCTGATGTTGGAAAATTTAAGATTTCATAGTGAAGAAGAAAAAAATGATGACACATTTGCCAAAAAACTTGCCGACCTTTGTGATGTATATGTAAATGATGCCTTTGCAGTGTCCCATAGGGATCAGGCATCTATCACAGGTATCCCCAAATTTGCAAAAGAATTCGGGGCAGGTTTTCTGCTTGAAAAAGAAATTCAATCATATTACGATTCAGTTGAAAATCCCAAAAGACCCCTGGTGGCAATAATTGGTGGCGCAAAAGTATCAAGCAAACTTGAAGCCCTGGAGAATATGCTCAAATTTGTTGATAAACTGATAATTGGCGGTGCCATGGCAAACACGTTTTTAAAAAGCCAGGGTGTTGATACCAAGGGGTCAATGATTGAAGAAGATCTATTAGACAAGGCAGCAAGCATCGTTCAAAAGGCAAAAGCAAAAGGAGTAGATTTCCTGCTCCCACATGACCTGGTTTGTGCGGATAAATTTGATAAAGATGCCCAGGTAAAAAAAGTCTTGGTATATCAGATTCCGGATCAATGGATGGCCCTGGACATAGGCCCAGAGACAGCACTAAAATATGCCAACGCCATCAAAGACGCTGGAACCATTGTATGGAATGGTCCCATGGGGGTTTTTGAAATGGAAAAATTTATGTCAGGAACCCAGGTTATAGCGGATGCCATTGCAGATTCTTCAGCATTTTCCATTGTTGGTGGGGGAGATACCGGACTTGCTGCAAAAAAATGTAATGTTGCAGATAAGGTCAGCTATGTTTCAACAGGCGGCGGTGCTTTTTTACATTTAATGGAGGGCAAAAAACTTCCTGCAGTGGTTGCCCTGGAATAAATCTTAGAATATATGATAAAAGGAAAATAGTGTGATATTTTGTAAGCACAGAGATTGTTTAAGCCGGGAAGAAAGACTTAGAAGGTCTTACTATGAGGTGTTGCGCGACGAACTGGATCAATTTGTTTTAAGATACTCCTTGGTGGAGTCTTATAATAATTTTCTTCGATTACGGATGCCTTATCCGTTTGTGGAATTACGGGAGCTTAAGCCTAGAGCACGGATTCCTTCGGTTGAGTTTGGTGCACAAAATTCATTCTTAATTATTTTTTCCGAAGATTTTATCGATAAAAAACATAAAAAATATATTCGATACTTTGACGCCAATAAGACAACAAAGGATAATCTATTAAAGCATAAATATTTTCCGGATGTGGAAAATTTTAACCGGGATCTTAAATTTTTTGAAACCGGGGAATTCTTCTCTTTGTTAGGATCATTGCTCCCCATTGATTATGCCTTGTTGATCCAAAGGAATCAGCGGACAAAGGTAAGATATGCTCTGACCCATTTCCATGTGAGGATAGACTGGCCCATAGCAGAAGCGTCTGAAGACCTTGCCAGGGATTTAAGGTATATTTCAAAAGATCTTTATGAAAAAGGGGATAAATATGCTGAAGATTTTCAAAAAAAATTGTTTGAATACTATGGTGTTCCGGTTATGGCCGGGGGAAGAAGAACCGCAGCCATAGTAGCTGCTCAATACTTCAGGCAGTTTCCTGGAATTACAACTATTTATGTTTCTTCCAGTGAATCCAGAAATCTTTTACGCATTGATGAAAGAGGGGTATGCAAATCCGTTCTCGTTAAACTGCCGGACAGTGAAATAAAAAAATTGGCCAGCAATGCAGGTATTACCCAAAACAGCTTTACTAAAAATTATGTTATTGCACGGCAACGTAAAAATTTTATCTGTATCTTAAATGTAAAATACGATTATACAAGTCATGCATTGCCCTCAGAGGGTGGAAGACTTCGGGAGTTAAACCCTGATACAAACTGGTTGACGGTATCACAGGAGCATATATTACCGAAACCATCTACATTAATACATCCCCCCATTCCCTATAAAATGGTATATTTATAATTTTTTAAGCAGGGCAATTTCATCACAATTGGGGAAATTGACACAACCGATACAATCTGACCAGACCTTGATGGGAAGTTCATTCTTATCAATGGTTGAAAATCCGAATTGTTCAAAAAAGGTCGGGCGGTAGGTGAGGGTGAAAAGATCTTTGATTTTAAAATAAAATGCTTCCTGGATGGCTCTTTCTGTGAGAGTAGAGCCGATTCCCTGACCTGTGAAAGCAATATCCACTGCAAGGGATCGAATTTCCGCCAGATCTTCCCAGCAAAACTGCAGTGCACAGCATCCAACCACTTTTTTTTGTTTGGGATCTTCAAAAACCCAGAAGTCTCTTAAATGGTCGTATAATTTGCTAAGAGGCCTTGCTAAAAGTTCACCTCTAACATTGTAGAATTGAAGTAATGCATGGATGGTCGGGACATCCTCAAGCACGGCTTTTCTTATCATTTAAAGTCCTTTATTTTAATCAATGTTTTTAAAGTCCTTGAAGTTTTTTCTTTTGTTATTTCCCCAGTATCAGGATTCATGTATACCATTTTTGTGCCATCCGGTATATCAAAATATTGATAGGATTTGCTGGAGAGAACGTGTTTCATATAATCCATCCATATGGGTAGAGCCGCCCTTGCACCGGTTTCATATTTTCCAAGAGAGGTGGCATCATCATTGCCCACCCAGACACCCACTGCAATATCCGGACTGAATCCAATAAAGAGGGCATCTTTATAATTGTCGGTTGTCCCGGTTTTGCCGGCAATATCCTTTTGTATGGCCAAGGCCTCTTTCCCAGTGCCTTCAAGCACGACAGCTTTTAACATATCCGTTATAATGGCCGCATTTTGCCGGGACATAATGTATTGTTTCTGTGTCGTGTTTTGATACATTATCCTGGAGTCTGAATCCGTTATTCTAATGATGGAAAAAGGGGCAACCTTAATCCCCATATTAGCAAAAGGGATATAAGATGCTGTCAATTCAATCAGGCTGACTTCTGATGTTCCCAAAGCCAAAGAAAGATTGGAGTGAAGTTTTGAGGAAATCCCTGTTTTTTTTGCAAATTCAATCACCCTGGCCGGGCCGATCATCTCCATCAGTCTCACAACAGGTGTGTTTTTGGATAAGGCCAGGGCTTTGCGAAATGTGATGTCTCCTAAGTAAGTTTTTGAAAAATTATGTACCTGCCAGGTTTTATTATTATCCTGACGATAGGATAAAGGGGCATCAAGCAGCTTGTCGTTTTGTGAAAAACCTAAGGTGATGGCAGTGGCATATACAAAGGGTTTAAAAGCTGACCCTGGCTGGCGTTTGGCCTGGACAGCCCTGTTAAAGCTACTTTTATAAAAATTTTTCCCACCGACCATGCTTAAAATACCTCCGGTTTTAACATCCATGGCAATCAATGCGCATTGAACCTTTGAGGTGTCGATACCGTTTTTTAACATCCTGATTTCAAGCTTTTGCATGTGGTTTAAAATAGAATTTTCTGCAGTCTGCTGAAAATCTAAATCAAGCGTTGTATAGATGTTGAGCCCTTTTGAATAGATATTTTGTAAATCAAATTGTTCTTTTAAGTTTGCTTTAACATATTCTATAAAATAACCAGCCTTGTTATGCTCTGCCTTTTGGGGCGCTGGAGAAATTTTTACTGCTTTGGATAAATTATATTCAAGGGAAGTAATTATTTTTGCGCTCAACATTTGCTGAAGGACCATATCCCGCCTTTTTTTTGCTAAATCGGGATTTTTGATCGGTGAATACACAGAGGGTGCTTTGGGCAAACCTGCAATTAAGGCTGATTCTGCAAGGGTGAGATCTTTTACAGATTTTCCAAAATAAGTTTGCGAGGCAGCTTCGACACCATAGGCACCAGAGCCAAAATAAATCAGATTTAAATATAATTCCAGTATTTCATTTTTAGTATACCGTCTTTCAATCTGGAGTGTTAAAAAAGCTTCTTTAAGCTTTCTGGCAATGGATTTTTCAGAAGATAAAAACAATGTTTTTGTCAGTTGCTGGGTTAATGTGCTGGCGCCTTGTTTATAGCTTCTGGCTTTTATATCATGAAGTATTGCTCTTAAGATGGCTTTTAAATTGATGCCGGAATGGATGTAGAAATTTTTGTCTTCTATTATTATTAATGCTGAGATGAGATGTTGTGGAATTTTTTCAATGGAGATGGGAAATCTTTTTTCAACATAAAATTTAGTAAGAATTTTATTGTCTGATGAAAAAACAGTTGTGACAGATGAGGGCTTAAATTGTTTAAGTGAGTTTATTTGAGGCAGATCATGGATAAGGCTGAAAAAAATCCCTGCCAATATCCCGAAAAAAATTCCGATAAAAGAGATGAATATTAAATGCCAGTGTCGTTTAAGCATAAGGGGTTGTAAAAATAGTTGATAATTTTTATAAGGTTTTTACCTTTAATCCGGTTATGAAGGAATTCAGTCATATTTTCCGGACAATATCATTGGGCAGACATTGAATTTCAAGCAATAGTATGGCCATGGTGTTTGGCTGGGCATTATAAATGGAATTATACTCCATATCATATAATCCAAGGATTTTTGTTTTTTTTGGGGGACCTTTTGGTGACAGGATTTCAATTGTATCACCCTGGGTAAGTTTGTTTCTAATACCAACCTGGTAATGGTTAACTTTTGTACTCCCCATTATTTTTCCAATAAAACTGTGGATTTTTCCCTGGTGAATATTATTGTAATTGAGTTGTGGTTCACTTGTTTGATTAAAATAAAATCCGGTACAATATTCCCTGTGAAAAATCTGGTAAAGCTCAGCCAGCCAGTCTGGATTTGTTTTGTATGTATCCGGAGCGTCAACATAGGCATCAATTGCATTTCTATAAGTTTTAACCACAGAAGCAAGATAGTTGATACCTTTCATTCGGCCTTCAATTTTTAATGATGTTATGTTGGCATTAATTAGTTCAGGAATATGTTCGATCATGCTTAAATCTTTGGAGTTAAAAATATATGAGCCCCTGTCATCTTCCATGAGGGAATGATATTCATTGGGACGGAGTTCTTCCACTACTGAGTACTTCCATCTACACGGCTGGCTGCAAAGACCTCTATTGCCATCTCTTCCGCTTAAAAAACTACTTAGAAGGCATCGTCCAGAATAGGATACACACATGGCGCCGTGAATAAAGATTTCTGTTTCTATTTGTGCATCTTCAGTGATTTCTTTTATTTCTTCCAGGGATAATTCCCTGGCAAGGTTAACCCTTTTTACCCCGATCCCATGCCAGAACCTGGCAGCATTCAGGTTGGTTGTATTGGCCTGGGTGCTTAAATGGATATCAATATCAGGAATGATTCTTTTTGCCAGAATAATGATGCCCGGGTCAGAGATGATAATTGCATCCGGTCCGATTTGGCCGGTTTTGTATAAAAAGTCCTCGAGTTCTTTTTGTTCATGGTTTCTTGAGTAAATATTGCAGGCAAGGTAGACTTTGACTTTATGAAGGTGGGCAAAGGTAATAGCATCAACCATTTCAGCATCTGTAAAGTTTCCAGAAAAATTTCTCAAGCTGAAATTTTTGGCTGCAAGGTAAACTGCATCTGCGCCATAATGGATGGCAATTTCAAGCTTTTCAAAATTTCCAGCAGGTGCCAGAAGCTCAGGTTTAAAAGGATTTTTTTTCATATGGTCTGCAAATTAAGTGGTGCCCCCGGCAGGAATCGAACCTGCGCTCAAGGATTAGGAATCCTATGCTCTATCCACTGAGCTACGGGGGCGCAATTCATTCAACGATTAATTTTTGGCCTGGAAATATTTTACTTTTTTTATTCAAATGATTCAAGGCAAGTAATCTATTTAAATTCATATTATATTTTTTTGCAATTAAAAAAGGACTGTCTCCTGACTTAACTTTGTACTTAGAGGCACCTTTTTTAGCCATTTTAAAGTGCTTTTTAGATGTAATATTAAGGCTTTGACCAATGCTTAATGCAGTGGAGGATAATTTGTTTGTGACCATGATGTTTTTTGTTGTGGTATCAAATTTTCTGGCAATATTCCAAAGATTGTCCCCACTCTTGACTATATAAACAAGACCCATTCCAGGCACTACCTTGACAGAGGCCTTTGCATGAATATTTGCAGCATTGTTTCTGCTAGGTATTTTTAATACCTTGCCGGCAATGATTCTTTGAGACTTATGAATATGGTTGGTATTGGATATGGCCCGGATGGATGTTCGATATTTTTTAGCAAGTCCGGATAGGGTATCGCCTCGTCTTACACGGTGGTACACAACCTTTGGTGGTGGAGAATGAAAGATTTTGATTTTATCGATTGTTGAAAGGAAGATCTGGGATTTATCTTCAGGGATTTTTAACTGGTAAGGTTCAGACGGTAGAAGCCCATATCTGAGTTCTGGATTTAAGTCTTTTAATACAGCTTCTTTTACGCCTATTTCTTTTGCAATATCTTTGAGACGAATCTGTTTTTTAATTTCATATGTTTTAAAGGCAATGGGCAATAAGGGAACCCCTATTTTAATATTATATTTGTCCAGATTGTTCATGATATGAAGCGTTGCCAAAAATCTGGGGACATATCGTGCGGTTTCCCTGGGCAGATTCTGATAAAGATCCCAGAAATTATCAAGATAGTTAATACTTTGTTTTCGGATGGTTCTTAATACTCTACCCTCTCCGCAATTATATGCAGCAAGGGCTGTTGTCCAGTCTCCGAAAAGATTGTGAAGCTCTTTTAGGTAACTAATAGCAGCCATGGTCGACTTGTGAGGGTCAAGACGTTCATCAATATAATAGTTGCGGGTTAACCCGAATTTGTACCCTGTCGAAGGGATAAACTGCCATAAACCCAGAGCCCTGGCAGAAGATAAGGCCCTGATTTTAAATCCACTTTCAATTAAGGGCAACCAGGATATCTCTTCGGGCAGGCCAGCTTTTTTTAATTCAGAAAGTATAAAAGGCCTAAACCTTTCAGATCTTTCAAGGGATTGTATAAAGAATTTACGTTCAGGTCCGGTTAGTCTTTTTATTTCATTTTGCACATGGTTATTCAGTGTTATGGGTATTTCATTGTGTAACCCGTTTACCACTATTTGGCGGGATGCATAAATTTCAAGAATTCGTTTTGATATCAGGTATCGGATGTCTTCTTTTTGTTGATTCAATTCAGAATTAATTTCTGAATCAATATCAAGAATATTAGAATAAGCAGAGTCAAGACTGGTAAGCGCGTCATCTAATTTGCCTTGTTCCCACATCTGCTGGGCATAATCACAAAGCTCAAGTGCCTGGTCGATTTTCTCCTGGTCCGTGAGCTCGGGTACTTGATCGTTTTTTTCAGATTTTTGATTTTGCTTGTATGATTCCTTTTTAACGTCTGATGCTAATAAATCTGTTTTGTCAGGAGTTGATAAAAAAGGATTTGAAATAGTGACGGTCTCTTCTGAGTTATTGGCTTCTTCCTGGGTGGCAGTCACCCTGTTTTTGTTGTTTGAATTAGAAAGTACAGGGAGATTGCCAGGCTCCTGCGTTTCCAAGGTAGGTGTTTGGGCTTTATTGAAAGGGTTGGAGGCGGTATTGTTGTATGCTTGTTGACAACCTGAGGTGATCCAGACAATCATTAAGAATAAAGCAAGCTTGGTTCTAAACATTTTTTCCTTGATGGTTACGTTAACATATTTTGATGGATTAATTATAAAATTAGGCAAAACTTGTCAAGGATATATATCTTTTAATTTTGGTTTGGCGGAGTTTTTGTTTTATAACCAATAAAAAGTTCTTGTATCTTTTACTGTATTTGTGTAGAGTAAAAAGTTATTTGATTTTAGTATTCTGTTTTTATGAAGATTATTCTTTTATTAAGGATTATTTAAGGCGGCATGCAATTTGGATATTGCTTGGATTAGATTCAAATAATAAAGAAAGTAAATCAGAGTAAAAAAAGAGAATTCAGGGTATAAATTAATATTTGAAGCCCGATGCTTAAAAATATTTGAATTTAGAGTTGATTATCTTATTTTGTTCTGCTATTATCTTTCGGTCTTTTTGTCGTAACAAAATGTTGCGGCCTAAGATGAGCCGATATAGCTCAGTTGGTAGAGCATCTCACTTGTAATGAGAATGTCCTCCGT